>CAYZKE010000351.1:1440-4128 GCA_964478505.1 uncultured Loktanella sp. | reverse complement strand
GACGGAAGATATGCACGATGATATCGCCTGTGTCGATCAGCACCCAATCGCCGGTGTCTTTGCCTTCGGTCTTGGAGATGATCCCGAATTCCTGCTTCAGACGATCCGCGAGCTTTTCAGCCATCGCAGTGACTTGGCGCGTCGAACGGCCCGATGCGATCACCATATAGTCGCCGATCTCGGACTTGCCGCGCAGACTGATCTGCACGATGTCTTCGCCTTTGTCGTCATCGAGGGATTTGAGAACAGCCGCCAAAAGCGTCTCGCTGGTCACATTTTGTGGAGTCGTCATTGCTGCGGCTCCGGATTTGGCTGATGTATCAGCCGCTGTAGAAAGAGACAGATCATTGTCCTCCTTAAAGCACGTCGTCATGGCCCCGACGCAGGGCATGATCTAGAAATAGCAACGGTTCGCCAGTTTTTCAACATTTCTGAACCGAAGGCGCGCGTGTCGCGGATTTACAGCGCAGATGCAAGCAAGATCAGCGCCGCGGATCAATAAACGCCTTGCCATCAGGCATCGCCAGCACTTCGGGCAACTGTGTCATCACCTCCGACAGCGGAACGATCCCCGCCACATCGGTTTTCCATGCGCCACTCACAAAGCGCTCCTGAATCTCCACGAAACCCGCACGCACGCGGTCCGCACCCACCTGCTTGATCCAGCGGGTCAACCAGAAACCTTCGATTTTCTTGTTCATAAAGATCAGCTGGCCCAGTTCCGTCAGGCAGGGGGCCTCGCCCGACAGTTTGCCATAGTTCACCCATGTGCTGTGTTTGGGCATCGCAAAGAACAGATCGGCCGTGAACTGGTCACCAACCGCGTCAAGCAAGATCGCGGGCGGCAGCACCTGGAAGGCCGTTTTGGCCTGATCAAGCGCGTCCGGCTGGGTGGACACAATCACGGAATGTGCGCCAAGGCCGCGCAGTTCAGCCGCCTGTTCGGCGCGACGGACAACTGCGATTGGCGCAACGCCATTATCCCTCGCCAGCGCAATCAGGTATTTGCCAAGCTGCGATCCGGCAGCGTTGAGCACAAAGCTTTCCGCGCGGCTTTCCTTGACCAGATCAAACATCGCAATCGCCGTCAGCGGGTTAACCAACTGACAGGCGGCATCGACTTCGGCCAGATCGGGGCGGCAGGGCACGAGGCTGGTGACATCGGCCAGCGCATATTCTGCCCACGTACCGGACCCGCCGGCAAAGAAGCTGACGCGCTTGCCAATCAGGGGCGTGTTACCGGCCACAACCTCTCCCACAGCCTCAAATCCTGCGGGGGACCCTTTGACGCGGGGCTGGCCGTATTCGCCTTTGATAAAGTGGATGTCGGATGGGTTCACGGCGGCAAGCAACACCTTGATCAGGGCTTGGCCTGCGGCGGGCTCCGGCAAGGCCACGTCCTGATAGGCCAGAAAAGGGGACAGGTCGCTGACATCGGGCCCCGTCTGTGTACCCGCATAGCCATCGTTCAGTTGCACAAGCGCTTTCATGGATGTCGGTAGTGTCATTGCATTCCCCTAGAGATCGAACGTTGCGAACACAGGCGCGTGATCGCTGGGTTTCTCCCAGCCCCGCGCGTCACGCAGCACGCGGCTGCTATGGGCCGCGTTCTTGATGTCCGGCGTGGCCCAGATGTGATCGAGCCTGCGGCCTTTGTCGGCCTCGTCCCAATCCTTGGCGCGATACGACCACCAGCTATAAAGCAGGCCCTCGGGAATATCGTTGCGGGTCACGTCCGACCACGCGCCCGCATCCATTACATCGGCGAAATGTTCCACTTCGATCGGCGTGTGGCTGACGACCTTGAGCAGTTTCTTGTGATCCCACACATCATCTTCGCGCGGTGCGATGTTCAGGTCACCGACAAGAATGGATTTTACCGGTTTCTGCGCATGATAGGCATCACGCATGTCTGTCAGGTAATCGAGCTTCTGGCCGAATTTTTCGTTCACCGTGCGGTCCGCCACGTCACCGCCTGCGGGGACATAGTGGTTGTGGATCGTCACACCGTTTTCCAGCTTGCCCGCGATGTGCCGCGCATGACCAAGACCGGCGTAATCCTCGGCCCCTGCTTCGACCATCGGGATTTTGGAAAAGATCGCCACGCCGTTATAGCCCTTCTGGCCGCGCGCGACCATGTGGGTATAGCCCAGCGCCTGAAACTGCTCCAAAGGGATCTTGTCGACCGGGCTTTTGCATTCTTGCAGGCAAAGCACATCAGGTGCCTCGTCGCGCATCAGGCGGGCGACGAGGTCTTCGCGCAGACGCACAGAGTTGATGTTCCAAGTGGCAAGGGTAAAGGGCATAAGGCAGGCTTTCCGTTCGGTGTTTCTGGTGAGCGCGTAGGGCTTATGCGAGCAATGGGGCCGGGCGGATAAAGCCCGTCGTCAGCCCCCTACGATTGAGGATGGCCGGTGTGCGGCGCGCAATGGCTGCGGGGTGGTTCGGGTCAAGCACGCCAAGCCGCACAAGGAGCGCCGCGATCGCGCAGTCCCGCCCGCGCTGTGAACCATCCATGATCTTGACGGCAACGCCCAGTCTCTTTTCCGGGATGATCGCAATGAACACACCCTCGGCACCGGTCTTGATCGCGACCTTATGGTCCATCGCCCGCATCAGATCCGTACAGGTCCGCGTTTCACCCGCAACAAATTCAGGGAACGTCGCCATCGCCTGCGTCAGCCGCGC
>CAYZKE010000351.1:0-1340 GCA_964478505.1 uncultured Loktanella sp. | reverse complement strand
CCGGTATCATCACACACAACTGCGTGACCCTGATGGACGCATTCAAGCAGATCTCCCCGCCAGACTTCGACCAGATCAACAGGATTTGCCATTTTCTTGCCCTTTTGAATTGTATATTTCGTTTTTATCGCGCAGAGCGCACCTGTATCGGGGCTTTCCCCCGCAGGCAATTTTTTGCTAGGCGTAGTGGTATCGAGTTGAACAAGGTCTCGCCAGTCGAAAAGGTGCCGTCAGATGCGCCGCAGGCACGGGTGGGACATCCAGAGGCAAGGACAGCGTGGAGGCTGCAGAATGATTTTGAATATTTCACGCGCAATTGGCGTAGCATTGGCTTTGGTGACGGCGGGTGCCGCCGTTGCACAGGAAGAAAGCGATAACCGCGTTTCAGCGAATACCGACTGGAGCGTTTTTGTGGAAAGCGATCCGAACGAATGCTGGGCCGTCTCGGCCCCCAAGGAAACGCTGAATACACGTGACGGCAATGCGGTCGACGTGCGCCGCGGCGACATCCGGTTGATTGTCTTCTACCGCCCATCCGAGAATGTGAACGGGCAGGTCATGTTTACCGGCGGCTATCCGTTTGCCGACGAATCAACCGCCAGCGTGCAGATCGGTGACACGACATTCCAGATGTTCACCCAGGGCGAAACTGCATGGCCGGCAACCCCTGCCGATGACGCCCGTTTCGTCGAGGCGATGAAGCGCGGGGCGAATGCGGTGATCACGGCGCGGTCGGGTCGTGGCACACAAACACAAGATACATTTAGCCTTTTGGGCTTTACTGCTGCGGTAGAAGAAGCCGCGAGCCGCTGCGCGGGCTAGGCGTTTCACAATATTTTGCGCAAAGGCGGTTTCCTTGTGGAGGCCGCCTTTTTCTCTTATATGCCCCTAAATCCCTGATTGAGAGTGAACCCATGGACGCCAAGGCCCCCATTACGCAGGACGTGCTGACAATTCCGCGCAAGCTGCCAGACGGACCGCGCAACCTGATTGGTTTGTCGCGTGACCAGATGCGGGATACATTGATTGCGGCCGGCACGCCGGAAAAGCAGGCCAAGATGCGGGTCGGCCAGATCTGGCAGTGGGTTTACTATTGGGGTGTGCGTGATTTTGCGCAGATGACCAATCTGGCGAAAGACTACCGCGCGATGTTGGCCGACACCTTTGTGATTGAGCTGCCCGAAGTTATGACGCGGCAGGTGTCGGATGACGGCACCCGCAAATATCTGGTGCGGATCGCAGGCGGACATGAGGTTGAGGTGGTTTATATCCCTGAAACCGACCGCGGGACTTTGTGTATTTCCAGTCAGGTTGGCTGCACGCTGACCTGTTCGTTCTGT
>CAYZKE010000350.1:0-4132 GCA_964478505.1 uncultured Loktanella sp. | reverse complement strand
GCTTGAGGCGATCCAGATGGGCCGTGCTGCCGACAATGCGGCCCAAGCAGTCTATATCACTAACGTGCTGCCATGGCGCCCGCCCTCGAACCGCACGCCGGATGCCAGCGAAATCGCGATGATGCTGCCGTTTCTGGAACGTCACATCGCGCTTGCTGATCCGGAAATCGTTGTCCTGATGGGCAACACACCGTGTCAGGCTTTACTGGGGCGCACCGGCATCACCCGCATGCGCGGAGAGTGGGTCGAGGTACTGGGCAAACCCTGCCTGCCGATGTTCCACCCGGCCTATCTGTTGCGTAATCCAATTGCGAAACGCGAGGCTTGGGCCGATCTTTTGTCCCTGAAAGCGCGTTTGCGCGGGTAATACCAACGAAGTGAGATCTCATGAGCCGAATTGATGAAAGCAAAGCCTTTGTGCCGGTCCGTATAGCGGTGCTGACGGTCAGCGACACGCGCCAGATGGCGGATGATAAATCCGGTCAGACCTTGGTCGACCGGATTGCCGAGGCAGGGCATCTGCTGGCGGACCGGAAAATTGTGGCGGACGAACGCGACCGGATTGCGCAACAGTTGCGCGATTGGTGCGCTGACGATGCGGTTGATGTCATCATCTCCACCGGCGGAACGGGCCTGACGGGGCGGGATGTCACCGTAGAAGCGCACCGCGACGTCTATGAAAAAGAGATTGATGCCTTTGGCACCATTTTCACAATCGTCAGCATGCAGAAAATCGGAACCAGTGCGGTGCAAAGCCGTGCCACGGCAGGTGTCGCACAGGGCACCTATCTCTTTGCGCTGCCCGGCTCACCGGGTGCGTGCAAGGACGCCTGGGATGAAATCCTGCTCAAGCAGCTCGACTACCGGCACCGCCCCTGCAATTTTGTTGAAATCATGCCGCGTCTGGATGAACATCTGCGACGGAAGTAACGGCTTTGTGCGTTTCACTGGAAAGGGATGCTTTTCCAGCTACCTTCCAAAGGCAGATTGAGGATATTTGATATGCGGTTTCTACGCCGAAGCCTGACAGGTGTGTTCTTGCTGGCGGTAACGCTGGCGCTTGTTGCTTGGGCGGGCGAGATGGTGCGCGGCGCTGTCGTGGCGCGCATGAACGAAGAGCCGCGGGATTTCCCCCAGCGCGAGCGGATTTTGGCGGTCAATGTCCTGACACTGGAACCGCAGACCATCGTCCCCGAACTGACAGTGTTCGGCGAATTACGGAGCCAGCGCACGCTGGATTTACGCAGTGCGATTGGCGGCACCGTCTTGTCCGCCAGCGATGCTTTGGTCGAAGGCGGCACTGTCCGGCAAGGCGATCTGTTGCTGCGCATTGATCCGGTCGAGGCAGAGGCAGCCTTGGCCCGCGTGCGTGCCGATTTGCAGGATGCGCAGGCGGAACTGCGCGACGCAGAGCGTGCCTTGGTTCTGGCCGAGGATGAGTTGAGTGCAGCGCGCGCCCAAGAAGCGCTGCGCGATCAGGCGCTGGCGCGCGCGCGCGACCTCGCCACGCGCGGTGTGGGCACAGCGGCAGCGGTGGAAACGGCGGAATTGGCGGCGTCTGCAGCGCAGGCGTCAGTGTTGACGCGCAGGCAGGCAGTGGCCGCGGCGCAGGCACGGATTGATCAGGCAACAACACGGCTGGCGCGTCAGCAAATCAACCTTGCCGAGGCGCAGCGGGCGGTCGTCGACACGGAGGTTGTGGCCGCTTTTGACGGCACTTTGACGGAGGTGACAATCACCCCCGGCGGGCGTGTCACCGCCAACGAACGCTTTGCGCAACTGATTGATCCGACCCGGCTAGAGGTGTCCTTCCGTGTCTCGACCTCGCAATACGCGCGGCTTTTGGATGACGACGGTGTGCTGATCAAAGCACCTTTGGCCGTGACGTTGGACGTGTCCGGCGTAAACCTGCGCGCGACGGGCCGGATCATGCGTGAAGGTGCTGCCGTCGGCGCGGGCCAGACGGGGCGATTGCTCTTTGCAGAACTGGACGCCTCTGCCGGATTTCGCCCCGGTGATTTTGTGACTGTGCGGATCAATGAACCTGCGTTGAACAATGTGGCACTGGTGCCTGCGACGGCTGTCGCGCCGGACCAGACCGTACTTGTTGTGGGTGAAGAAGAGCGTTTGCGCGTGGCGCAAGTCTCCTTGCTGCGCCGCCAGGGCGATGATGTGATTATCGACGTGGGCGACAACGCAGGCGCGGTGATTGTTGCTGAACGCTCACCCTTGCTGGGTGCCGGTATCAAGGTGCGCCCGATCATGCCGGGCGGCGTTGAACAGGCCGCGGCGCCGGAGATGATCACACTGGATGAGGACCGCCGCGCGAAACTGATCGCATTCGTCACCGAAGGCAGAATGCCGGAGGACGTGAAGGCGCGGATTATCAGCCAGCTTGAGGCGGATGAAGTATCGTCCGAAACCGTGACACGGCTTGAAGCACGGATGGGCAGCTGATGGTCACGGGTGGCGAAAGGCTGAACGCAGGCGCGGGCGGCATCCTGTCCTATTTCACGCGCCACCGCACCGCCGCGAACCTGCTTTTGGTGCTGATGCTAACGGCGGGCCTGCTCGCGTTTCCCAATATGCGGGCGCAGTTTTTCCCCGATGTGGTCGTTGATGATCTGACCGTCTCTGTCGCATGGCAGGGGGCTGGGGCAGAAGATGTGGACGCCGCCATCGTGCAGGTGTTGGAGCCTGTATTGCTCGGGGTTGAAGGCGTCACCTCGTCGTCTTCGACATCCCGCGAGGGGAGTGCCTCGATCCGCATCGAATTCGAGCCCGGCTATGATATCGAACGCGGCACCGAAGATGTGCAATTGGCCGTGGATGGCGTCAACAGCTTGCCCGAGGATGCAGAAGAGCCCAACGTGCGACGTGGCGGCTGGTCGGATCGTGTCACCGATGTGATCATCACTGGCCCTGTGGGCGTGGATCAGTTGGGCCGCTTTGCCGATGAGTTCTCAACACGGCTTTTCGCGCAGGGTGTCACCAGTGTGACCGTGCAAGGTGTTGCGGCACCTTCGACCATCGTCGAGGTGCCGTCGATTTCGCTGGTGCAGTATGACATCGGCCTTGCCGATATCTCTGCGCGCATCGCCGAAGAAGCCGCCGCTGATCCCGCGGGCGAGGTCTCGGCCAACGCGCGGGTGCGCACCGGTGTGGCCAAACGCAGCGCCGAAGAGATCGGCGCGATTGTCCTGCGTTCCAACCCCGACGGATCGCAGTTGACGATTGCGGATGTTGCCACGGTACGTGTGGAAGGCGCTGACCGTGAACGCGCCTATTTCGTAGGTGACGATCCGGCAATCAAGGTACGTGTCGCACGGTCGGCCACAGGTGATGCAATCGGCATGCAGGCAACAGTGGAAGAGGTGGCGCAAGAACTGACCGCGTCTTTGCCCGCAGGTGTGTCGATTTCGCTGACGAACGGGCGGGCCGAGTTGATTCAGGCCCGTTTGGATATCCTGCTTGATAATGGTCTGACGGGTCTGATGCTGGTCGTGGCGTTGCTGTTTCTTTTCCTGAACGCGCGCACTGCCTTCTGGGTCGCTTTCGGCATTCCGGTGGCAATGCTGGCTGCGATTGCCCTGATGTATGCGGTTGGGATCACGATCAATATGATCTCGCTTTTTGCGCTGATCATCACGCTCGGGATCGTTGTGGATGATGCGATTGTGGTGGGCGAACATGCCGATTACCGCGTCAGGCATCTGGGCGAGGACCCCACAGTTGCAGCAGAGCGGGCGGCGAAGCGGATGTTCAGTCCGGTGTTTTCGGCAACGCTGACGACGATTATCGCGTTCTTCGGGCTGGTCATTATCGGCGGTCGCTTCGGCGATCTGATCTCGGATATTCCGTTCACGGTGATCGTTGTGCTCGCGGCCAGTCTGGTGGAATGTTTCCTGATCCTGCCGAACCACCTGTCCCACGCAATAGCCCATTCGGCCAAAGATCACTGGTATGACTGGCCGTCACGCACGGTGAACCGTGGCTTTGACTGGTTCAAGGAAACGCTGTTCCGGCCGTTCATGGGCTTGGTGATCAAGGCGCGCTATCCGGTCTTTGCGATGGCACTGGTCCTGCTGGCCAGCCAGATTGCGCTTTTCATCAAAGGCGACGTGAGTTGGCG
>CAYZKE010000349.1:0-4138 GCA_964478505.1 uncultured Loktanella sp. | reverse complement strand
GATCTATTTCTTGGACAAGTACGCAACAAAAATGACAAAAACTGCACTCATCACAGGCATCACCGGACAAGATGGTTCCTACCTCGCGGAACTCCTGCTCGAAAAAGGCTATATGGTACATGGCATCAAGCGTCGTGCGTCCTCTTTCAACACCCAACGGATCGATCATATCTATGAGGATCCCCATGTGGATAACGCGCGTTTCAAGCTGCACTATGGTGATTTGACCGACACCTCGAACCTGACGCGCATTATGTCCGAGGTTCAGCCCGATGAGGTCTACAACCTTGGTGCGCAATCTCATGTCGCAGTGAGTTTCGAGGCACCCGAATACACCGCCGACGTTGATGGCATCGGCACTCTGCGCCTGTTGGAAGCCATCCGTTTTCTGGGCCTTGATAAAAAGACCCGTTTCTATCAGGCCTCTACCTCAGAGCTTTACGGACTTGTCCAAGAGACACCCCAACGCGAAACAACACCCTTCTACCCGCGCTCTCCTTACGCGGTTGCAAAGCTCTATTCCTATTGGATGACAGTCAATTACCGCGAGGCCTACGGGCTTTATGCCTGCAACGGCATCCTGTTTAACCACGAAAGCCCGCGGCGCGGCGAAACCTTTGTGACGCGCAAGATTACCCGCGGTCTGGCGCATATCGCCCAAGGGCTGGAGCCGTGTCTTTATATGGGCAACATCGACAGCCTGCGGGATTGGGGCCATGCCAAGGATTACGTGCGCATGCAGTGGATGATGCTGCAGCAGGACCAGCCCGAGGATTTTGTGATCGCCACCGGCAAGCAACACTCTGTGCGTGACTTTATCAACTGGTCTGCCGCAGAATTGGGGCTGACGCTGGAATTTACCGGCGAAGGTGTGGATGAGGTGGCCACGGTCGCCAGTATCACTGGCGATATGGCCCCTGCCCTGAAGGTGGGCGATGTGATCATGCGGATCGACCCGCGCTATTTCCGCCCCGCCGAGGTTGAAACGCTGCTTGGCGATCCCTCCAAGGCCAAACAGAAACTTGGCTGGGAGCCGCAGATTACCGCCCAAGAGATGTGCGCCGAAATGGTGGCTGAAGACCTGAAAACCGCCCGGCGGCACGCGTTTCTCAAGGCGAACGGGATGGACGTACCCGTCGCATATGAGAGCTGAGATGGCGGGGATGCAAAAGGTATACGTGGCAGGCCATCGCGGCATGGTTGGCGGCGCTATCCTGCGCAAACTGCAGGCCCGTGAAAACGCGCAGATCATCACCCGCACCCATGCGGAACTGGACCTGACAGACCAATCAGCGGTGCGCGATTTCATGCAGGCCGAAAAGCCCGATATCGTGATCCTTGCCGCCGCCAAAGTGGGTGGCATCCATGCCAACAACACCTACCCCGCTGATTTCATCTACGAAAACCTGATGATCGCCAGCAATGTGATCCATCAGGCCTATGCTGCTGGCGTCACGCGCCTGCTACAACTGGGATCGTCCTGCATCTATCCGCGAGACGTGGCCCAGCCGATGCGGGAAGACGCGCTGCTGACCGGCACGCTTGAGCCGACAAACGAGCCTTATGCTGTGGCCAAGATCGCGGGAATCAAGCTTTGCGAAAGCTACAACCGCCAGCACGGCACCGATTACCGCTCGGTCATGCCCACCAATCTCTACGGGCCGGGCGACAATTTTCACCCCGAGAACAGCCATGTTCTGCCCGCGCTTATCCGACGTTTTCACGAGGCGGCGCAACAGGGGCGCGACAAGGTCACGATCTGGGGGTCCGGCACGCCAAGGCGGGAGTTCCTGCATGTCGACGACATGGCCACGGCCTCGCTCTTTGTGCTGGACCTGCCAAAGGCCGGCTATGACGCAAACACCAACCCGATGCTCAGCCACATCAATGTGGGCACCGGCACTGATATTTCGATCCTTGAACTGGCGCAGGCCGTGGCAAAGGTCACAGGGTTTCAGGGCCGGATCACAACCGACCCTTCCAAACCTGACGGTACGCTGCGCAAACTGATGGATGTGGGACGACTGGCCAAAATGGGCTGGCGCGCGCAGATCAGTCTTGAGGATGGGATTGCGGAAACCTACCAATGGTATCTGGCGAATATCGAAAACCTGAGGGGTTAAAGGCTTATGGCGAACAAGATCAATCCGGTTCTGCTCTGCGGTGGTGCAGGGACGCGGCTTTGGCCATTGTCGCGCAAATCCTACCCCAAGCAGTTTGTGAAACTGATCGGCGAAGAAAGCCTGTTTCAGGCCTCGGCACGCAGGCTGTCTGGCGCGGACTTTACTGCGCCATCAGTCGTGACAGCCGCGGATTTCCGGTTTGTTGTCTTGGAACAATTGGCAGCAGCGGAAATCGCCCCTGCCGATATCCTGATCGAACCTGCTGCCAAAAACACCGCCGCCGCGATTTGTGCTGCCGCATTGGCCCTTGAAGCCCGCACACCCGGCGCGCTGATGTTGATTGCCCCATCGGACCACGTGATCCCCAACGCAGACCGGTTTCGCGCGACAGTCGCGGCCGCTGTGCCTGCAGCACTGGATGGCCAACTGGTCACCTTTGGCATCCGGCCAGACCGTCCCGAAACAGGCTATGGCTGGCTTGCGCTCTCCAGTGTCCCAACAGCCGAGTTCGCACCGACACCACAACCGTTGAAGGGTTTCGTGGAGAAGCCCGATCTTGCGACAGCCGAGACACTCTTGGCCGGCGGCATGCACCTGTGGAACGCAGGTATTTTTCTGTTCTCCACAACCACAATCCTTGCCGCTTTTGCCGCGCATGCACCCCAGGTTCTCGCCGCCACCCGCGCCGCCTTTGAAGCCGCCGAGGCAGATCTATCCTTTACCCGTCTTGCCCCCGACGCTTGGGCCGATTGCCCAGAAATCTCCATCGACTACGCCGTGATGGAACAGGCCGAGAACCTGACCGTCGTGCCCTATGGCGGCGCATGGTCCGACCTTGGCGATTGGCAGGCGGTGTGGCGCGACGGCAAAGCAGACGCGCAGGGTGTTGTTACATCCGGTCCGGCCACATCTATCGACTGCAAAGACACGCTGCTACAGGCAACCAGCGGTGCACAACAACTGGTTGGCATCGGGCTGGAAGGGTTGGTGGCCATCGCGATGCCCGATGCTGTTCTGGTCGCGCATAAAGACCGCACGCAAGACGTCAAAGAGGCGGTTATCAAACTCAAGGCCGCCGCTGTCCCCCAAGCCGAGACGCTGCCCCGCGACTACCGCCCTTGGGGGTGGTACGAAAGTCTCGTGGTCGGAACACGTTTTCAGGTAAAACGGATCGTCGTGCACCCGGGTGCTGCACTCTCGCTGCAAAGCCACCATCACCGCGCCGAACACTGGATTGTTGTCGAAGGGACCGCGAAAGTGACCATCGACGACATTGTCCAGCTGTTGAGCGAGAACCAGTCTGTCTACATACCGCTGGGTGCCGTGCACCGCATGGAAAACCCCGGCAAGCTGCCGCTGACACTGATCGAGGTGCAGACAGGGGGCTATTTGGGCGAGGACGATATCATCCGCTACGACGATGTTTACGCCCGCGGACAAGGGGCCAAAGGGTGAGCACGTTGACCTGCTTTAAGGCCTATGACATCAGGGGCCGGCTTGGTATCGATCTTGATGACGAAATCGCCTACCGCATCGGCCGCGCCTTTGCCGAAGCCTTGGACGCTAAGACCGTCGTCCTCGGACGCGATGTCAGGGCCTCGTCTGAGGAACTCGCGACAAGTGTCGCGCGTGGCGTGATGGACGCGGGATGTGATGTCCTTGATCTGGGGCTTGCGGGCACCGAAGAGATGTATTTCGCCACAACCTACTTCAACGCAGATGGCGGGATTTGCGTGACGGCCTCGCATAATCCGATGGATTACAACGGGATGAAAATGGTGCAGGCTGGTTCTGCGCCACTGGATGCGGCAACGGGTCTGGCGCGGATCAGGACGCTGGCCGAGAACAATCAGTTTGCTGAGGCAGACACTGCTGGAAACCGCAGTGATATATCGGTTGCGCCCCGCGCCGCCTATGTCGATTGCATTATGTCCTTCGTTGATGTGGGCGCGCTCAAGCCACTCAAAATATTGGTGAACGCGGGACACGGGACAGCAGGACCAACCTTTGACGCC
>CAYZKE010000348.1:695-4173 GCA_964478505.1 uncultured Loktanella sp. | reverse complement strand
GTCAGTGATGCGCACACGTGTGCCGCGATATTGCGCGCCGACGGTCGTACGACTTTGACGCGTTTGGTGCAGGCGATAATTGGTGTTGAACGCAAGGACTGCGCGCCATCCTTCGATGGCTTGTGCATCGGCTGACAATGTGCCGGTCGGGTTGCCGGGTGCGGTCGAGTCTTCATCTTCTGCTCCGCCATTCACGTTGTTCGACGGGGCAAACGAGAACGACAAACCTGTAGACCAAGGGTTCAAACGGCTCACGCCACGGGCATCATTCAAGGTGCGGTTGCGCTCTTGTTCATTGGGCGCGACCGTCAGGGCACGGCGCAACCAGAAGGTCGCAAGGGTGTAGCGCTGGTCATTTGCGGCGGCCAAGGCGGTCAGGCGGGCGGCCTCGTATCTTTGGGCATCGCTTTGGGACACGGCAAAGGCGCGCGCACCTGCGGCACGGCCTCGGGCGGCATCGCCCAGCCGCGGCGCTGCGGCTGCAACAACGATCAGTGCGGTACGGTCGTCGGGGCGCTGGGCCAGAACGGCTTCTGCAATCTGCAGGGCAAGGGCGGGGTCGTCTGACAACAGCGCCTGTGTCGCGATTTTGCGCGCTTGGTCGATGCTTAAATCAACTGTCGTTTGCGCATGAACGCTGGCCCCCAGAAGGGCCAGCGCGATTGTAAGACATATATGTTTCATCTACTGCCAGTTCGCTCACGGCGCGGAAAAACAACTCGCTGGTTCACATTGCCCGATGACGAACAGGCCGTACTCCTGCAAATTTGACGTATCCACACCCTCTTCAAAGATATCTACGTATGCGCCATCACCTAGCGCAACGATACCGCCAACGTAAGTGGCATCATCGCCACCGAAGGCGCCGCTGTAGGTACCAACGCCGGTCAGGTCACCCAACTCTACTGAACCGTTAAACGTGCCATCAGCTGCAATATCAGTTGCGATCAACACGACATCTTCCAAATCTTGAAAGCTGTTACCGATGTCGACCTGACGTCCATAAATCGTGCCTTCTGTCGCGTTATCGGTAAAATCTGCGATCAAATATACGGAGCCGACGACCTCACCTACGCCAAATGGTGTGACAGCATCAGGAGCGCCGCCACCGGGGGGCAGCGGGCTACCCACATTTACCAGACCTGCGTAATTGCCACTGTAGTATGAAAAACCACTGGCAGGCGCGGAAAAATCACCCTGTTCCAGAACGGCTCCGCCAAAGAAGCGGTTAAACTGGCCACCATCCATCGTCACAATCGCGACAAGTTCGTTTTCTTCCGAAGATGACCCGGCAATTGCGGTGAACGCTCTGTTGATCGGGGTTTCCTGCTGGTCATAGCGCGCATAACCGTTCACATTGCCTGTCAACGCGTACTCCTGAATGGCATCTTCACCGTCCAATGCAACGACCACGGTCACGACACCGTCTTCCAGCGTGCCCGAGTCTACATCACCCAAAGATGCTGTAGGACCACCATCACTCCCAGCACCACCGCCGGTATCGGGCTGCTCCACCTCATCATCTGTCGCCGCGCTACGATCGTTACATGCCGCCAGCAAAGCGAGAGTGGAGACTAAGTACAGCATTCTTTTCATTGGATTTCCTCTCTGGAAAAGGGTCAAAACTGCGCACCACTATTCAGCATGGCCGATCGGATGCAAGATGCAAATGATGCAATTTTAGGTAGTGTTGCTTTCGGGTTTTGTCGCAGGCCGCCATTTTCTATAGTGGCCCAACTTTATCCCGACTCACCGCCAGCCCGGAGACACGCCATGCCCATCACCCCAGACCAACAGGCCGAAATCGACACACTCCGCAGCAATGCAAAACCCACATTGCGGGCCGTGTCCGAAGGCATGGAAGGGCACCTTTACAAAGCCTATGACGTGCTCGACCACGGCTTCATCCGTGTCATCGACTATATGGGCGACGATGCGGCGATCTGTCAGGCGGCGCGCGTGTCCTACGGCAAAGGCACCAAATCGGTGCAGAACGACGAAGGGCTGATCCGCTACCTGATGCGGCACTGGCACTCGACCCCCTTCGAGATGTGCGAGATCAAGCTGCACGTCAAACTGCCCGTTTTTGTGGCGCGCCAGTGGATCCGGCACCGCACCGCCAACGTCAACGAATACTCCGCGCGCTATTCGATCCTTGACCGCGAATTCTACATCCCCGAACCCGACAAACTCGCCGCGCAATCGGTGATCAACAATCAGGGCAGGGGCGAAGCGCTGACGGGTGAAGAAGCCGCCCGCGTGCTGGAATACCTCAAGGGCGACGCCGCGCGCTGCTATGACCACTACGCCGAGATGATCAGCGACGACGGCCAACAGGGCCTCGCCCGCGAACTCGCCCGCATGAACCTGCCCGCCAACATCTATACCCAATGGTACTGGAAGGTGGACCTGCACAACCTCTTCCACTTCCTGCGCCTGCGCGCCGACAGCCACGCCCAATACGAAATCCGCGTCTACGCCGAGGAAATCTGCAAAGTCGTCGCCGACTGGGTGCCCGCCGCCTACGGCGCCTTCGAGGACTACCGCATGGGCGGCGCCACACTCTCGTCAAAGGCGATTGACTGCGTGCGGCGTATGCTTAAGGGTGAAGAGGTCACGCAAGAGACCTCCGGGATGTCCAAGGGGGAATGGCGGGAGTTTGAAGGGATTATTGGGTGAAGTTGAATCCTGAAAATCAGCGGGTGCGCCAGGATTTTAGTATCAAGCGTAGCCTAGTCCGCCTGAACTATGATCTTGAGAAGATTGTTACACGAATAGACGCCAAGGAGTATGATCATTTCTGGCGTAACCACAGCCATAATTTGAGTATGTCTGATCTATCAAATATTCAAAAAGCCATTCTATTCTTGGAGGATCGTCGGTTTTTTATTCATCGGGGAGTAGAGCTTCGTGCCGCAGCGAGGTTGCTAAAGAGGCTGCTTCATCTACGCCGGTTGGGTGCGATTAGCACTTTGGATCAGCAAATCGTACGAATTTACACTGGTAGATTTGAGCGTACAATTCGACGGAAAGTTAGAGAGGCATTGCTAGCCTTCTTGCTCAATTCGCATAGAAGCAAGCCGCAAATATTCTATGCGTACATGCACGATAGTTACTTCGGCTATCGACTCGAGGGTTGCGAAATTGCTGCTGAGTTTCTTTTTTCGAAACCCGCCTCACAGCTAGCGCCGGAAGAGGCATGCTTTGTTGCCTCATTGTTGGCAAGACCGTTGCCAAAAAGTGTCTTCTTGCAAGTTGAGATTGAGAAACAGTTTCGTTTGATCACACCGGAATACGTAATCAAAATTGGTGATTTGAACCACCTTAAGTGGGCGCGTTTTATTGCCGACCGTTACCAATATGCCCTTCGAATGTTTCCTTCCATTCCTAGCAGCCTTCGCACTAGATAAAGCCGACTAATCATGGAAAGGTCGTTTCCAGAAAGGTTATTAATTGCTTGACTGCGCCCTATTTCACC
>CAYZKE010000348.1:0-685 GCA_964478505.1 uncultured Loktanella sp. | reverse complement strand
TCTTGATACGATCGTTTAGCTCGTTTAAGAACTTATAAATATCGTATTGAACAACATTTAGCTTCTGTTCTGAGCCCAAGAATGCATTGCGGTCTCTAGTACACAATCCGTTCACACCATGCTTCAGACCTAGACTGACAATGGCACTTGCTCCCTGCAGTGACCACTGAACCTTCTCTTCGAAGTCGATGACCGCATCCATACCGAAACTGTGATACAGTTTGGACTTATTGCTAGAAAAGTCCCCCATCCAAATCATTAGCGCATCGCGATAGTTGAGCCGGTCTTCCTCGGTCGACTTTCCATCCAGAACTAAATTTGTGAACAGCCGCTGAGCAGCGAGTCTCTTGTCAAGTGCGTGAGAAATCTCTTCTACGGTTTTCTTTGCTTCGGAATATTCTCTCTCTTTCAGATCCACCAAGGAGCGATGTCTCCAAGTCCGCTGTTGAATCGCGGCTCCGATAACGGCGGCAATTAATCCCAGCAGTAATGTTGATAGAAAGCTCGCCACAGTCTGCTCATCCCAAGAGTTCGAGTTAGGCTAGCGTAAACTTTTCGATCTGCAAAGGAGTCCATTGAAATTAGCACCCCTTAGGTCGGGGGCCTGCCCCGACTCCCACCCCAACACCACATATCACCCACCGGCTTGTCGGGGCGGGCCCCGACCTACGGACCATGCGTGTGA
>CAYZKE010000347.1:0-4174 GCA_964478505.1 uncultured Loktanella sp. | reverse complement strand
GAGGATTTCTTTTGAAATTCGAATACCCAGGTTCGCAGTCATTGCCGCTTGGCGTTGTCGTAAGACGCGCGCCGGGTGTTACGCGTTGGGCCAAGCACGCGTGGAAAGCCTCTGCTGTCCTGCCGGGTGCCGGGCCTGCGGATTGGAAAGTGCTGCGCAGCGATGGTGATGTGACCGAGTTCCATGCCGCAACGCTTCCACTGACGCTCTATGTGTCTGACGTCGAGGCCTATGCCCACGAGCTGCAGGCACGCGAACCTTCTGTTTATGTGGTGTTGCGTCCGGTGTCGGGGAATCAGGATATACCCTGGACTGTCGTGCTGGTGACAGCCTCTCCCTATGAGGCGCAAGACTACTGCGATTCCGCCGAAGAGCAGGTCGAGAAAATTCCAATGCCGGATGGCCTCGGGGCGTGGATTACCGAATTTGTAGACAAGCACTACGAGGAAGAGGTGTTCGTGAAACGCCGGCGCGATAAGGCCCGCGTCGATCGAAGCCAGGACGGCATTGGTGATCCGCGTATCCGCCAGACAACCGATGTCTATCGCGCGCCGCGCCGCAAAGAGGTGGTGAATTGAGCGATATGTTGTCATCATGGTCCCGCCGCCGCGCCGCTGTCGCGGCCGAAGCCGAACAGGAGAAAAGCGCCGCGCAAGAAGCGGCTATGGCGCAAGAGCAAGAGGCGCTGGCCGAGAAATCGGACGAAGAGATCTTGGAGACGCTCGGCCTTCCTGATCCTGACAGCCTTGCGATTGGCGATGATTTCAAGGCTTTCATGTCCAAGGCCGTGCCTGAGCACATTCGCAAACGCGCGCTGCGCAAGCTATGGCGCAGCAATCCGGTTCTGGCCTGTGTTGACGGGCTGAACGATTATGATGACGATTATCTGGCGCAAAGCATCGGGCAAGATGCGCTAAAGACCACCTATCAGGTGGGTAAAGGGATGCTGGCGCATCTGTTGGAAATCGAGCGCCAGAAAGAGGCAGGTCCGGCCGTCGCAAAAGTGGAAGTCAAGGAGGACACCACCGAAGAAGTCGCCGAGACAAGCGCGCCGTCTGTTGATCTGCCCAAGGATGGTGCAGCGGTTGAGGAGGACCCTGCACCATTCACCCCCCGCCGTATGCAGTTTCAATTCGAGGATGATGTCGCATGAACGCCGCCGTCGAAATAGTCGATATCGCCGAGGAAGACCGTCTTCGCGCGGATCTCTATAACTATCTGGGCGTTATGCTGGCGGGACCACCCGATCAATTGCTGCTGGATCAGACCGCAGGGCTATCGGGTGATGATACTGCTTTGGGTCAAGCGATCAACGGTCTGGCGCGTGTGGCAAAGATCTCCAAGCCAAAGGCCGTGCGTTCGGAATTCAATGCACTCTTCATCGGCCTTGGTCGGGGCGAGTTGCTGCCTTTTGCCAGCTACTACCTGACAGGATTCCTGAACGAAAAGCCGCTGGCCAACTTGCGCAGGACAATGGCCGATTTCGGCATGACGCGTGCCGAAAACGTGTTTGAACCCGAAGATAACATCGCGTCCTTGATGGAAATGATGGCTGGCATGATCGTTGGCCGGTTTGGTCGTGTGGCGACACTGGCCGAACAACAAACGTTCTTTAACGCGCATATCGGCACATGGGCATCGCATTATTTCAGCGACCTGCAAGGGGCCAAATCATCCATCCTTTATGCCTCTGTCGGTGCTGTCGGACAGGCATTCATGGACATCGAGAAAGAAGCGTTTCGCATGACGGCAGGCTGACGAGCTTGCGACATAACCGGTGGGGATGCCCGCCAAAGAAAGAAAGGGAGACATCCTTATGACCGAGAAAAAAGAGGGCACAAACCGCCGCGGATTTCTGAAACTGGCCGGCACTGCCGCGCCAGCCGCCGTTGCTGCCGTAGCCGCGGGGAGTGCGACGCAAGCCGCAGCACAGCCCGTCGATCTGTCATCGCAGACGATGCAGGATACCGATCACACGCGCGCGTATCTTGAAAGCACGCGGTTCTAAACATTCTTGGGCTCTTCGCGTGGTCGCGACACACCATGACGCACAGGCCCCAAAAGGATTATCCGAGTAGATCGGATCAGGGAGGAAGAAAATGCTGAGGAAAAAGACCAACGGGTATACACGCCGGTCCGGTCGTTCGCCGATTACGGTGAACACAGGTGCCAAAGGAATTGACCGTCGCGGGTTCTTGCGCGGATCCGGCCTTGCCATCGGTGGCTTGGCTGCGATTGCCGCAACAGGCGGCAGTGTGACCCAAGCAACAGCACAACAGGCCGCGACACGCGCCGTTGAAAGCATCAAATCGGTTTGTACGCACTGCTCGGTCGGGTGTACCGTGATCGCAGAAGTCGATAACGGCGTCTGGACAGGGCAAGAGCCCGGCTGGGACAGCCCGTTCAACCTCGGGGCACACTGCGCCAAAGGTGCTGCGGTCCGTGAGCACGCCCATGGCGAGCGCCGCCTCAAGTATCCGATGAAGAAGGAAAACGGCGAGTGGGTCCGCATCAGCTGGGAAACCGCGATCAACGAGATCGGCGATGGCATGATGAAAATCCGCGACGAAAGCGGTCCGGATTCGGTCTATTGGCTGGGCTCTGCCAAGCATAACAACGAGCAGGCCTATCTGTTCCGCAAATTCGCCGCTTACTGGGGTACGAACAACGTCGACCACCAGGCGCGGATCTGTCACTCAACCACTGTTGCCGGTGTGGCGAACACATGGGGCTACGGCGCCATGACAAACAGCTACAACGACATCCATAACTCCAGAGCGATGTTCCTGATTGGCGGCAACCCCGCCGAGGCGCACCCTGTGTCCTTGCTGCACATGCTGAAAGCCAAAGAGCAGAACAACGCGCCGTTGATCGTGTGCGATCCGCGTTTCACACGCACAGCCGCCCATGCCGATGAATATGTCCGCTTCCGGCCCGGCACTGACGTGGCTTTGGTCTGGGGCATCCTGTGGCATATCTTTGAAAACGGCTGGGAGGATCAGGAATTCATCCGTACCCGCGTCTGGGGCATGGACGAGATCAAGATCGAAGTGGCCAAGTGGACACCTGAAGAGGTTGAGCGCGTCACCGGCGCACCCGGCAGCCAGTTGGAGCGCGTCGCACGTACCCTCGCCAACAACCGCCCCGGCACCGTGATCTGGTGCATGGGTGGCACACAGCACACCAACGGCAACAACAACACCCGCGCCTACTGTGCCTTCCAACTGGCCCTGGGCAATATCGGTGTGTCGGGCGGTGGCGCCAATATCTTCCGCGGCCACGACAACGTTCAGGGTGCGACAGATCTCGGTGTGCTCGCCGATACGCTGCCAGGCTACTACGGCCTTGCACCAGGATCATGGGCGCACTGGGCGCGCGTGTGGGAAGAAGACCTTGACTGGCTCAAGGGCCGGTTCTCGGATGCGTCTTACGGCGATACATCCATGATGAACCTGACAGGTATTCCCGTCAGCCGCTGGATTGATGGCGTGTTGGAAGATGCCGAAAACATCGACCAGCCCGACAACACCCGTGCGATGGTACTTTGGGGCCATGCCCCGAACTCTCAGACCCGTCAGAAAGAGATGAAGACCGCGATGGAGAAACTCGACATGCTTGTCGTGGTTGACCCTTATCCGACAGTGACGGCTGTTTTGCAGGACCGGACAGACGGTGTTTACCTGCTGCCGGCATGTACACAGTTCGAAACGCGTGGTTCTGTGACGGCGTCGAACCGGTCGCTGCAGTGGCGTGACAAAGTCGTTGAGCCTCTGTTTGAATCGCTGCCTGACCACACAATCATGGCGATGTTTGCCGAAAAGTTCGGCTTCCACGACAAGATTTTCCGCAACATCGCAATCGACGAGGGCGGCGAGCCCAACATCGAGGATATCACCCGCGAGTTTAACCGCGGCATGTGGACCATCGGCTACACTGGCCAGAGCCCTGAACGTCTCAAGATGCACATGGCCAACCAGCACACCTTTGACCGCACCACTTTGCGGGCTGTCGGTGGTCCGGCTGACGGTGATTTCTACGGCATGCCTTGGCCTTGCTGGGGCACACCCGAGATGAACCACCCTGGCACGGCAAACCTTTATGACATGTCGATGCCCGTTGCCGAAGGCGGTCTGACATTCCGCGCCCGTTTCGGGGTGGAACGCGATGGTGAAAA
>CAYZKE010000346.1:443-4184 GCA_964478505.1 uncultured Loktanella sp. | reverse complement strand
ACGCCAATGGCAGCTACACCGTCAACCTGTTGCGCTGGATCGAAAGTGGCACGCTGTCGACCGATTGGGCGATCAAGATGGACCGTCTGACCGCGATCATGCTGATCGTGATCACGACCGTCTCCGCGCTCGTGCACCTCTATTCCTTCGGCTACATGGCCCATGACGACAACTTCAAAGAAAACGAGAGCTATCGCCCGCGTTTCTTTGCATATCTGTCGTTCTTCACCTTCGCGATGTTGATGCTGGTGACAGCCGATAACCTTGTTCAAATGTTCTTTGGCTGGGAAGGCGTGGGCGTCGCATCCTATCTCCTGATCGGTTTTTACTATAAAAAACCCTCCGCAAACGCGGCCGCGATCAAGGCCTTTGTCGTCAACCGTGTGGGTGACTTTGGCTTCGCCTTGGGTATCTTCGCGCTTTATCTGGTGACTGACAGCATCAAGTTTGATGACATTTTTGCCGCGATCCCGGATTTGCAGGACCACACGATTACCTTCATGTGGCGCGAGTGGAATACGCTCAACCTGATTGCGTTTTTGCTGTTCATCGGTGCGATGGGTAAATCCGCGCAGCTGTTCCTGCACACATGGCTGCCGGACGCGATGGAAGGCCCGACACCTGTGTCCGCCCTGATCCACGCGGCCACCATGGTGACCGCCGGTGTGTTCCTTGTCTGCCGCATGTCGCCGTTGATGGAATACGCACCCACAGCAACCAGCTTTATTGTGTTTCTGGGCGCAACAACCGCGTTTTTCGCGGCGACCGTGGGTCTGGTGCAGAACGACATCAAACGGGTCATCGCCTATTCGACCTGTTCCCAGTTGGGCTATATGTTTGTGGCCGCTGGCCTTGGCGTCTATTCGGTCGCCATGTTCCACCTGCTGACACATGCGTTCTTCAAGGCGATGTTGTTCCTTGGGGCAGGGTCCGTCATTCATGCGATGCACCACGAGCAGGACATGCGGAACTATGGCGGTTTGCGTCATAAGATCCCCAAGACGTTCTGGATGATGATGATCGGCACACTGGCGATCACAGGCGTGGGTATTCCGTTGCTTTACGTGGGCTTCCCCGTTGGTTTCGCGGGCTTCGTGTCAAAAGACGCAATCATTGAAAGCGCCTATGCAGGCACCGCTGGCGGCTATGCCTTCTGGATGCTGGTTGTGGCGGCCCTTATGACCAGTTTCTACAGCTGGCGCCTGATGTTCCTGACCTTCTATGGCACGCCGCGCGGCGATGCACATACGCATGACCACGCGCATGAGGCCCCCAATTCGATGATGATCCCGCTTTACGTGCTTGCGATTGGCGCGGTGTTCTCCGGCATGGTCTGGTACGGGTCGTTCTTCGGGTCCAACGACAAGGTCGGCAAATTCTTTGGCGTGCCCTACGCAGAAGCCTCCGAGCATGGCGCTGAGAGCGATCACGGTGCTGCCGATGATCACGCGGCAGAAGAGGGTGATCACGCTAAAGCCCATTACAATCTTGTTGGCGCGCCGGGTGAGGGGGCCATTCACAACAGCCCCGATAATCACGTGCTGAATGATGCGCATGAGGTGCCAGTCTGGGTCAAGCTAGCCCCGTTCTTTGCAATGTTGGCTGGCCTTGGACTGGCCTATCAGATGTATATCCGCCGTCCGGATTGGCCGGCCAAGCTGGCCGAACAGCAGGCGCCCTTGTATCAGTTCTTGCTGAACAAATGGTACTTTGACGAGATCTACAATTTCATCTTTATCAAGCCCGCGCTGGCCTTGGGACGCTTGCTTTGGAAGCGCGGTGACACCGACACGATTGACGGCGGGATCAACGGGATTGCAATGGGAATCATTCCTTTCTTCACCCGTCTCGCGGGCCGTGCGCAGTCCGGTTATATCTTTAGCTACGTATTTGCGATGGTTCTTGGCATTGCAGTGCTCCTCACCTGGATGACGCTCTTCGGGGGAGCGAACTAATGGGCAATATTCTTTCTCTCACAACGTTCCTGCCGCTTCTGGGGGCCGTCATTCTGGCGCTGTTCCTGCGCGGTGACGATGCGGACGCACAGCGCAATGCCAAATGGGTGGCGCTGGTCACGACCGTAGTGACGTTCATTTGCTCGCTGTTCATTCTGACGAACTTTGACCCCAGCAATACCGGTTTCCAGATGGTGGAAACGCGCGATTGGCTCTTGGGGCTGCAATACAAGATGGGTGTCGATGGCATTTCGATCCTCTTTGTCATGCTGACCACCTTCCTGATGCCGCTTGTGATTGCGGCCTGCTGGAACGTCGAAACCCGCGTCAAGGAATACATGATCGCGTTCCTCGTGCTGGAAACGCTGATGTTGGGCGTCTTCCTCGCGCTTGATCTGGTGCTGTTCTACCTGTTCTTCGAGGCAGGTCTGATCCCGATGTTCCTGATTATCGGGATCTGGGGCGGCAAGAACCGGATTTATGCGTCCTTCAAGTTCTTCCTTTATACCTTCCTTGGCTCTGTGCTGATGCTGGTCGCGATGGTGGCGATGTTTGCCGACGCAGGTACGACCGATATTCCCACGCTGATGACCCACAGCTTCGGGACCGAGAATTTCAGCGTTCTGGGTGTTCAGATCGTGGGCGGGATGCAGACGCTGTTGTGGTTGGCCTTCTTTGCCAGCTTTGCGGTGAAGATGCCGATGTGGCCCGTGCATACATGGTTGCCTGATGCACACGTGCAGGCCCCTACGGCGGGTTCTGTCGTACTTGCCGCGATCCTGCTGAAAATGGGTGGATACGGTTTCCTGCGCTTCAGCCTGCCGATGTTCCCTGTGGGATCTGAGGTGATGGGGCCGCTTGTGCTTTGGCTGTCGGCGATTGCGATTGTTTATACCTCGCTGGTCGCACTGGTGCAGGAAGATATGAAAAAGCTGATTGCCTATTCATCTGTTGCGCACATGGGGTACGTGACGATGGGGATCTTTGCGGTGAACCAGCAGGGGATTGACGGCGCGATCTTCCAGATGATCAGCCACGGCTTTATTTCGGGTGCGCTGTTCCTTTGCGTCGGCGTGATCTACGACCGGATGCACACCCGCGAGATTGACGCCTATGGCGGTCTGGTGAACCGGATGCCGGCCTATGCGCTGATCTTCATGTTCTTCACGATGGCGAATGTGGGTCTGCCGGGGACATCGGGCTTTGTCGGTGAATTCCTGACATTGATGGGTATTTTCCAGGTCAACACATGGATTGCGGTCTTTGCGACATCCGGTGTGATCCTCTCTGCTGCTTATGCGCTGTGGCTGTACCGCCGTGTCGTGATGGGGGACCTGATCAAAGAGAGCCTGAAAACCATCTCTGACATGACCACCCGCGAGCGCGCGATCTTTGCGCCACTGGTTGTGATGACACTGCTTTTGGGTGTTTATCCCGCTCTTGTTCTCGACATCATCGGCCCAAGCGTTGCGGCGCTGGTTGATAACTATGACACCGCGCTTGCGACCTTTGAGGCCGCGACGCAGTTTGCTTCGAATTAAGGAAAGCCCGTTATGATTGGTGCTGATATCCAAATCCTGATGCCCGAACTTGTGCTGGCGGTTTACGCCATGGGCGCATTGCTGGCGGCGGTTTATACCACCAAAGACGGCATGGCGCCGCTTTTGACATGGGCGACCTCGGGTCTGTTCGTGCTGCTTGCGGTCTGGATCGGGATCAACGGGCAGGGGACGAATATCGCCTTCGGTGGCATGTTCGTTGACGACGGTTTCGCGCGGTTCTCCAA
>CAYZKE010000346.1:0-433 GCA_964478505.1 uncultured Loktanella sp. | reverse complement strand
GCGCCGTGGCTTGCTGCTGTTTGAGTATCCCATTCTGGTCGCTTTGGCGGTTGTTGGTATGATGGTGATGGTCAGCGCAGGCGATCTGATGGCGCTTTATATGGGCCTCGAATTGCAATCCTTGGCGCTTTACGTGGTCGCATCCCTGCGCCGTGATAGCGTGAAATCAACCGAAGCGGGCCTGAAGTACTTTGTGCTGGGGGCGTTGTCCTCCGGCTTGCTGCTCTACGGTGCATCGCTGACATATGGCTTTGCGGGCACGACACTCTTTGCAGGCATTATCGAGGCGACAGCAGATGAGCCATCGCTTGGCCTGCTCTTTGGTCTGGTTTTCCTGATCGCGGGCTTTGCGTTCAAAGTCTCGGCAGCACCCTTCCACATGTGGACGCCAGACGTTTATGAGGGCTCGCCCACACCTGTCACAGCCTTCTTC
>CAYZKE010000345.1:0-4191 GCA_964478505.1 uncultured Loktanella sp. | reverse complement strand
GTTTTGAGCTTGTGATGCTTGCGGCACATCGTGCGCGTGAAATTTCCGCTGGCGCACCGATCACGGTGAATCGCGACAACGACAAGAATCCTGTTGTTTCTCTGCGTGAAATCGCTGATGAAACCCAGCAAGCTGACGATCTGCGCGAGCGTATGATTGAGGCCAACCAATCACAGATTGAAATCGACGAGCCAGAAGAAGACAGCATGTCTCTTTTGATGGGCGCTGAAACTGATAGACCCGCTGATGACGATATGTCGGAAGAGAAATTGCTGCGCGCGTTGATGGATGCGCAAGGACAGCGTTAAGGTCGGCTCGCTGGCCTGACATGGATAGGCGCGCGACCAGATGACGACTGCTGATGATCTGATCGCGCTGGTCCGCACTTACAACCCAAATTCAAATCATGCGCTGCTGCGCGATGCCTTTGCTTTTGGTGAAGAGATGCACGAGGGCCAATTCCGCCATTCGGGCGAGCCCTATTTCACACATCCTGTTGCTGTCGCCGGTATTCTGGCCGAACAGCAAATGGACGATGCCACGATCATTACCGCATTGCTGCACGACACGATCGAGGACACCAAAGCCTCTTTCGCAGATGTGGAAAAGCGCTTTGGCCGCGAGATCGCAGAGCTTGTTGACGGGGTCACCAAGCTGACCAATCTGCAGCTGACCTCGACCCAGACCAAACAGGCCGAGAATTTCCGCAAGCTTTTCATGGCGACGTCCCGCGATCTGCGGGTGACCTTGGTCAAGCTGGCGGACCGTTTGCACAATATGCGTACGATCAAATCCATGCGCCCCGAAAAGCAGGCGCAAAAAGCGCGTGAGACGATGGATATCTTTGCGCCGCTTGCGGGCCGCATGGGTATGCAGTGGATGCGCGAAGAGTTGGAGGACTTGTCGTTCCGTGTCCTCAACCCCGAAGGCCGCAATTCGATTATCCGCCGCTTTATCACGCTGCAACGCGAAACCGGTGATGTGATCCAGAAGATTACAGCCGATATGCGCGTCGAGATGGAGAAGGCCAATATCGTGGCCGATGTGGCCGGTCGTGCGAAAAAGCCATATTCGATCTGGCGCAAGATGCAGGAGAAAGAGCAGGGGTTCAGCCGCCTGTCTGACATCTACGGCTTCCGCGTGATCGTGGCGACCGAGGCGGATTGTTACCGCGTTTTGGGTGTGATTCATCAGCGGTGGCGCGCCGTGCCGGGGCGCTTCAAGGACTACATCAGCCAGCCAAAGACGAACGGATACCGTTCAATCCACACCACCGTTTCAGGGCGTGATGGCAAGCAGGTTGAGGTGCAGATCCGTACTCGCGAGATGCACGAAGTCGCCGAGACAGGGGTGGCCGCCCATTGGTCCTATAAGAATGGTGAGCGGGTCGAGAACCGCTTTGCCGTTGATCCGGTCCGCTGGATTTCGTCGCTGACGGAACGGTTGGACGAAGATCAGGATCACGACGAATTCCTCGAAGCCGTCAAGCTTGAGATGTATCAGGACCAGGTGTTCTGCTTCACGCCCAAGGGCGATGTGATCAAGCTGCCCCGCGGGGCGACGCCAATCGATTTTGCCTATGCGATCCACACGCGGATCGGATCTGCCTGTGTGGGGGCCAAGGTGGACGGGTTGCGCGTGCCGCTTTGGACGCGGCTCAAGAACGGGCAGTCCGTCGAAGTGATTACCGCCGAAGGCCAGACGCCGCAGGCCACATGGATTGATATTGCGGTGACGGGGCGTGCGAAAACCGCGATCCGCCGGTCGCTGCGCGAAGAAGACCGCGAACGCTTTGTCCGGCTGGGCCGCGAACTGGCCCGTGTGGCCTTTGAAAATGTTGGCAAGAAAAGCACAGAGAAAGCGCTGAAAACCGCCGCAAAGGCACTTGCCATTGATGGCGTGGATGAATTGCTGGCGCGGTTGGGCAGTGCCGAAATCACCGGACGCAAGGTGGTGACCGCGATCTATCCCGAGCTTGAGAATGCGCAGGGCGAAGAGATTGATCAGGGGCGGGCCGTCGTCGGCCTTGCACCGGATCAGATCCAGCAGCGTGGTGCTTGCTGTCAGCCGGTGCCGGGCGAGCGTATTGTGGGCATAACCTTTCGTGGTCACGGTGTTGTCGTGCATGCGATTGATTGCGCGGCACTGGTGGATTATGAAGATCAGCCGGAGCGCTGGATCGACCTGCATTGGCAGGAAGGCAAACATGGCGCTGTCAATACAGTAACCTTCGATGTGACGATCGCAAATGATTCCGGCGTATTGGGGCGTATTTGCACATTGATTGGCGAACAGAACGCAAATATCTCTGACCTCAAGTTCATTGACCGCAAGCCAGACTATTTTAAGTTGTTGATTGATGTCGATCTGCGCGACGCTGAGCATCTGCACCGCGTGCAAACAGCGCTTGAGGCGGAAAGTAATGTGTCGTCAATCAAACGCCACAAAGATCCAGGACTAGCGATCTTGGGAGCGGGTACGCCGCGCAGGGAAGGATGACGAGTATTGGTCTTCAAACGTAGGGATAGACGGGCGATCTGGCAGATCGTGCTGGATTTTTTCTATCCTCGTGGTGGTTGGACCCGTGCTTTTGAGTATGTCAAACATCGCGTCCGCCGTTTGCCCGATACACCGCAGAAAATCAGCCGTGGTATCTGGGCCGGCGTGTTCGTTTGCTTTACACCGCTTTTTGGTTTGCACTTTGTATTTGCCGCGATCATCGCGCGTTTGATGCGTGGCAATATCCTTGCCGCCCTGATGGCGACTTTCTTTGGCAATCCGCTGACCTTTCCACCCATTGGCTTTCTGTCGATCAGTCTGGGCTCATGGCTTCTGGGATTGCCGCCTGGCCGCAATGACCATCTTGGTCAAAAGTTCGCTGATGCAAGCTATGACGTCTGGAATAACATCGTTGCGATATTTACGCCGGACCCGATCAACTGGCGCGGTTTGCAGGTCTTTTATGACGACGTTTTCTTTCCCTATCTGGTGGGCGGCATTCTTCCAGGGCTGATCACCGCGACAATCGCCTATTATCTGGCTGTTCCGGTGATCAGCGCCTATCAAACCCGTCGCAAGAAAGCGCTGCTGGCAAAACTTGACCAGTTGAAGAAAAAGACATCACCTGAACAAGGATCCGGCCAATAGCCTGACCAACGGAAGGACGAAAAACGATGACAAATGCTTTGCGCCTTGGTGTGAATATTGACCATGTAGCCACTGTCCGCAACGCGCGCGGCGGTGCCACGCCCGATCCTGTGCGCGCAGCGATCATGGCTGAAGCGGCCGGCGCTGACGGGATTACCGCACACTTGCGCGAGGACCGCCGCCACATCACGGACACCGATATCGAAGGCTTGATGGCCGCTCTTAAGGGGCCGCTGAATTTCGAAATGGCCGCCACAGCAGAGATGCAAGCGATAGCCTTGCGTCATAAGCCCCACGCGGTCTGTATCGTTCCGGAAAAGCGCGAAGAGCGCACAACAGAAGGCGGACTAGAGGTCGCCCGCGAGGAAAACGCGCTCGCCCATTATATCGCCCCGCTACGTGACGCCGGATGCCGTGTGTCGATCTTTATCGCTGCCGACAAACGCCAGATCGAAGCGGCGCATCGCATCGGCGCCGAAGTGATCGAACTGCATACCGGCGCCTATTGCGATGCCCATGCCGAAGGTCGCTTTGATGTGCGCGATGATGAGCTGCGCAAGCTGACGGATATGGCCGCTTTCGCCAATGATCTGGGGCTTGAAGTTCACGCAGGTCATGGTCTGACCTATGACTGCGTCAGCCCAATCGCTGCACTGCCGCAGGTGATGGAGCTGAACATCGGGCATTTTATTATTGGTGAAGCAATCTTCCGAGGATTGGGCCCAGCCATTGCCGAGATGCGCCGCATCATGGATGAGGCGCGGGTGTGACAGCCAAGCAAATGACCATGACTGAGGTAGAACAGGACGCGATGCGTGCTGTGACGGATCATGCCTGCGCACTGCATGCGGCAGGCCGCGACATCGTTTTTACTGCCGCCGTCGTTCTGGACGGCCAAGTTATCGCAACAGCTCGCAACGAAGTGAGTGACAGCGACGACCCCAGCCGGCATGCCGAGGTTGTGGCGATTGCCCAGGCCGCCAAAGCCGCCGGTGATCGGGATTTGTCGGGGGCAACGCTTCTTGCATCCTGCCAGCCCTGCGA
>CAYZKE010000344.1:0-4194 GCA_964478505.1 uncultured Loktanella sp. | reverse complement strand
CGCCGCTTTGAAAAGGCCGCAGGTGTCACGATCTGCGAAGGCTACGGGCTGACCGAGGCGACATGTCTTGTCTCGATCAATCCACCAGCTGGTGAAAAGCGTGTCGGCTCCATCGGTTTGCCTTTCCCCTACACGGACATCAAAATCGTCAATCCAGCCGATGGCGAAATCCGCGACGTGGATGAAATCGGCGAAATCTGCGTTTCCAACCCCGGTGTCTTTGACGGCCAGACCTATACGGACGCCGACAAGAACAAGAACCTCTTCTATCCTGGTGAAAAATCCGACCAGCAATATCTGCGGACAGGTGACTTGGGACGGTTTGACAGCGATGGCTATCTGTGGATCACGGGGCGCGCCAAAGACCTGATCATCCGTGGGGGTCACAACATCGACCCCGCCGAGATCGAAGAAGCCCTGGCAGGGCATGAGGCCGTGGCCTTTGCAGGTGCCATTGGTCAGCCCGATGAACACGCAGGTGAAGTGCCTTGCGTTTATGTCGAACTTGTCGATGGCGCAGAGGTGACGGAAGAAGAACTGATGGCCTATGCCAAGGAACATGTGCATGAACGTGCTGCGCATCCCAAGTATCTGGGAATATTGGATGAATTACCAAAAACGGCGGTTGGGAAAATCTTTAAGCCGGATCTGCGCAGATTGGCGATCACCCGCGTCTTCAATGCAGCGCTGAAAGATGTTGGTGCGGAGGTCCATGACGTCAGCGAAGATAAAAAGCGCGGCTTGGTTGCCCATATCGTCAAGACTGGCAATACGTCGGACGCAGAAATCGGCAAAGCTCTCAACGCTTACACTATACCTTGGGAGCTGTTGGGCTAAGTATTGCCCAAAGCACACGAAATATAAGGACAACTGTGATGACGAAACTTGCGTTTTTGGGCCTCGGGGTCATGGGGTATCCTATGGCTGGCCACCTTCAGGCGGCGGGTCACGATGTGACGGTTTATAACCGCACAACAGCCAAGGCAGAAAAATGGGTTGCACAGCACGGTGGCGCAATGGCTGAAACGCCGCGCGGGGCAGCAGAAGGGGCCGCTTTGGTCATGGCCTGCGTGGGCAACGATGATGACCTGCGCTCGGTATGTTTGGGCGAGGACGGGGCCTTTGCGGCCATGCCGGAGGGTGCGATTTTTGTCGACCACACGACAGTTTCTGCGGCTGTCACGCGCGAGTTGCATGATCTGGCGGCAGAAAAAGGCATCGCCTTTGTCGATGCACCCGTATCGGGCGGACAGGCAGGGGCCGAAAACGGCGCGCTTTCGGTCATGTGCGGCAGCGCGGAAGAGAGCTATGCCCGCGCCGAAGCTGTCATCGCTGCCTATGCCAAGCTCTGCCGTCGCATTGGCGATAGCGGTGCCGGGCAAATGACCAAAATGTGCAACCAGATCGCGATTGCAGGGCTGGTGCAGGGTTTGTCCGAGGCGCTTCATTTTGCGCAAAAGGCAGGCCTTGATGGTGAAGCCGTCGTTGAAGTCATCAGTCAGGGTGCCGCAGGGAGCTGGCAGATGTCGAACCGCTATCAAACGATGCTGGGCGATAAGTGGGATCACGGGTTCGCGGTGGATTGGATGCGCAAGGATCTGGGCATCTGCCTTGATGCCGCTGACGAAAACGGGGCAAGCCTGCCGGTGACAGCGCTGGTCGACCAGTTCTATAAAGACGTGCAAAAACTCGGCGGGGGGCGTTGGGACACGTCATCCTTGCTCAAGCGCCTTCAGGCGATCGATGAAAAATCTGTCTGAGACTAGAAGAGCGTAATGTCCGGCGGAGGCGGTGCCGCCGGCTTTTCGGGAATGATCTCCGGCGTGACACCTGCAATCTGCAACTGGCGTGCGGCGCCGGTGGTCGGTGTAAACTGCACGCGGCGCGCCTGATCACCGCCAAGGCTCTGGGACAGGCAGGGGATACCCTCTTGTGTCAGGAAATCAGACGCAAACCGCGCGTTGGATTGACCGATGTCGCGGGAATGCTCCGTCATGCGCGCGCCACCAAAGAGTTTCGCTGTCAGTTTATGGCGTTCCGCACCGGCACGAAGGAGTTCATTGATCAAGAGTTCCATCGCATTGACGCCGTAGCGCAGATCGTTCCCGCGCGCAGCACCCGTTCCGGCCAGTAAAAAGTGGTTCATACCACCCACACCGGCCTGTGCATCATATAGGCAGACCGCGACACAGGACCCCAGAACTGTTGACATGACAACGGCCGGATCGCTGGAAACGGCATAGTCGCCTTGAATGATTGTGACCATTTTCTGTGTGGATGTCATGCGCGCATCTTCCCTGTTGATGCATTCAACAGCGCAGGCCCAATTGTCCCGAGGGGGAGTTGCTCGCACACGCCACCCATTTCCATTGCCACCCGCGGCATGCCGTAGACGACACTGGTACGCTGATCTTGTCCTATCGTATGTGCGCCAGCCCTGCGTAATTCGGTCAGACCGGCTGCGCCATCTTTACCCATCCCCGTGAGAAGTGCGGCGGTGACATGCTGGGCCATTGGCAAGGCCGACATGAAAAGCGCATCAATCGAAGGCCGATGCCCCGATATCAAATCGTGGGACTGTAGATGAATGAAAGGTTTCCTGCGTTGGGCGAGCGTGAGATGGAAGCGATCGTCAGGTGCTAGGTAGATATGTCCTGGTTTTATTTCTATCCCGTCCTCGGCAGGTGTCACCGTGGCACGGCAGGCGCTATTCAAAAGGCGGATCAGACTTTTGGCAAAGCTGCCGCCGGTGTGCTGTACAATCAGAACTGGCGGGCAGTCTTCCTCAAAGTGTTGTGTGATTGTGATCAATGCGTCGATCCCGCCAGTGGACGCACCGATGAGTATAAACTTGTTTGGATCATAGTTGCTTACAGCACTTTCCTTTATCGGATCAGCCCGTGCAACGGGAGATGCCCGGCCCGCGGCCTTCAGGATCTTGCCAAGGTGCTGTTCGAAATCGGCTTCAGGGACCTTTGCGAGGGATTCAGGGAGCGGAAGGACTTCGGCACGCGTGTTTGCCTCAGTCAAAACGACGCAAGTAATTTTGAGGATGCCGAATAAAGACAAGAGAAGCTCGCATTCCGGAAGCGTGGCCAGTGTTTCAGCGATAAGGACGCAGTTCGGTTCATGATGTTCTGACAAGTTGTAGGCTTCGGTCAGGGTGGTTGCTGTCAGAAACTGCGCTTGCGGATGCGCTGCCGTTATCGCACGCCGGACACGTGCCAAGGAAAGCTGGGATTGATGTGTAATCAGAAATTTCATTTAAGGTCCGGAAATGGCGAATGGCCGTCGTTTCATCAGATAAAGTTAGGCTGGCAGGCGTTCACTACGAACTCTTGAATGACCGGTATTATGGAAGTCATGCATCTTGTAGGATGCTGCTAGTTCAAAGCCGACCGATGCAAAGAGAGAGAGGGTTTGATGAGATTGCGAAGGTTCTAGAACAATTCCACCTCCTGTTTTTCGGTGCGATTGTCGGCTGTGTTCACGTCATTCGCGTTGGTGCTGATGATTTGGCGCAATCTCTCGAGTTTCATGGGGTTGATCACATCAATCTCGCTTACTTCAAAGGCAGGCGGAACAGCATTCCCCAACCTTTCAAGCAAAGCAGCTAGGTCATCGGTGGCCTGTTTCATAAAATCGAGTGCTTGCAACGCATTGGCCTGTACCACAGGTTCGCCGAGCGGGGTGGGCACCCCCCAAATCGTATGTTCTAGGTCAAGAATTTTTTCGCTCAACTGCGTCAGACAGGTCCCCGTTTGCTGCAAGACCTGCCTCAGTGAGACCTCTGTATTTCGGCAATCACGCGGTAACACGTTCATAAGCGACCTACCACGCTCTCTATGCATTGCTTCATCGTCCCCGTGGTGAACGGTTTCTTAATGATGTTGTTCAAGCCGAGCGCTTTACCCTTGCTCACGAGGTCTGGTGTCGGGTTGCCTGTTACCAGAATAAAGCCGATCCGCGCAGTTGATCTATTTTGGCGCAGCGCCTGTAACAGTTGCAGCCCGTCCATGCCGGGCATATTGTAGTCAGACAACACAAGGTGCACCGGATCTGCGATCAGTTTTTGGAGGGCCGCGCGCCCGTCATTCTCGGCCTGGTTTTTCCAGATACCCATCTCTTCGATCGCTTGTACCAGAAGGCCGCGACTGACGCCCATGTCGTCAACGATCATTACCCGCAAGGAGT
>CAYZKE010000343.1:0-4198 GCA_964478505.1 uncultured Loktanella sp. | reverse complement strand
AGCAACGCAAAAGGCCCCGCGGATGCGAGGCGTAGTGCGTTGTAATCATTGGTAATATTTGGTTGCGGGAGTAGGATTTGAACCTACGACCTTCAGGTTATGAGGCAGCGTCGGCCTATTCCTACGGGTTTCGCCTTATTGCCCCCACCTACTCTATCTTATTGATTTCGCTAATTTAATATTGACGCTTTTGACTCTGCACTCCTATCTCTTGCTCCACGAAACGCTTCCAGTTGCTTCCACAGTGCTTCCACGAGAATGCGGGAAAGAGAGAATCAAGATGCCAAAACTAACCAAACGCACCATTGATGCACTCAAGCCAGAGGCTGCGGATTTCTTTGTCTGGGACAGTCAGATTGCGGGATTTGGTGTCCGCGTCATGCCTTCCGGGGCCAAGACATATCAGGCACAATATCGCAAAGGCGGGCGCACCCGTCGCGTCTCTCTGGGGCGGCACGGCAAGATCACGGTGGACGAGGCGCGGCGCTTGGCCAAGGACGTCATGGGCCAAGTCGCCATGGGCGAAAACCCCGCCGAAGAAATTGCGCAGGAACGGCGTGCGCCAACGGTTGCCGCGCTGTGTGATCGGTTCTTTCGAGAGCATGCGGAGGAGCGGTGCAAGCCAACCACGCAAAAGGAATACCGGCGTGCGCTTGATCTATTTATCAAACCCGAAATTGGTAGCTTCAAAGTGGTGGACGTGGAACGCAAAGACATTGCCGCCCTGCACCACAAACACCGGGAAACCCCGTATCAGGCGAACCGTACAATGCAGGTGCTTTCCAAGATGTTCAACATGGCTGAGATTTGGGGCATGCGTGCCGATGGTTCGAACCCTTGCCGACACGTGCCGAAGTACCGTGAACTGAAACGAGAACGCTACTTAAGCAGTTACGAACTTCAACGGTTGGGAACGGTTCTTTCTGAGGCAGAACAAGACGGCTCCGAAAGTCCGTATGTGATCGCGGCCTTCCGGCTATTGATTCTCACGGGATGCCGCCTGAAAGAAATTCAGACGCTGCAATGGGGGTTCATCACTGACGCAGGAATGGAACTGCCAGACACAAAAACCGGGGCGCGGCGCATCCCGCTTCCAGCGGCTGCAAGGGCCATCCTCTCCACGCTGCCCCGCACCCCCGGCAATCCTTATGTGATCGAAGGCAAGCTGTACGGTAGTCACATCACCGATATGCAGCATCCATGGCGGCGCATCCGTGCGCGGGCTGGTTTGGATGATGTGCGCATTCACGATCTGCGCCACACATACGCTTCCAATGCCGTTTCGTCAGGGATGCCCATTCAAATGGTCGGGCGGCTCTTGGGGCATACGCAAATCCAGACCACAATGCGTTATGCGCACTTGGCGGATGATCCGGTAAAGCGGGCCGCCGAAGAAAACGCAGAACGGTTGAGTGCCTTGGTTAGCGGGGCAATAGTACCAACGCCCAGCTTACGTATCGTTAGTTAGCGGTTAAATTAGGTTGTATAGGGAACAACGCCGTCTCTTACCTACGTAACGCAGGTGCAACGCTTGCATTATATTGCGTCAGCTAGAATGCCCTAGGAGCAGACGTAACCTAGAGTAGTGCCAATTACAGACAATTGCGGACAAATAATGAGCAAATGACGACTTCTATTTATGAGCTATGGGAAAAGGGTGTCCAGCTTAACAGGTCACCACGAGCGTTCTCGCCAAAGGCAGAAAAACAGGAATACGACCGTCTTCATAGCCTCTCCGCAATGGAAGCATTTTCGAATGCTGCTGAACAGGCAAGCGAAACGGGTCTCACCGGTTGGGAAGCATTCAACGCATCTATGTCTTCCGCCGGAGCGATTACGTCAGCGCGAAGTAAGTGGGACGAAAGAATGCGTCGATTCGTCCATCATCACTTATTGCATGACAATCTGTTTGGTTACGGTTTTGAACCGCCACGAAAGATGGACAGCCAACCGTTGGAGATACCGAAAGTCTGTTGGAATGGTCACATTAAATGGGAAAAAAATGCGCTAGCCTCAGATGGCTTGGAGTTTGTGCATGTACGTTTGCTCACGAAGGAAGCCCGACTAAAGCTCTTAGACTTGGCTGTTCAGTCGACCACCGTGATAAAGCCGGGTCGCCCGAGTATTCGGGAACATGTGAAAGAGGCCTTCGACGATCTTTTGGCGAATGGTTTGATTGACCCGTCAGTCGCAGCCAAAAACCATTTCGAACTCCTGCGAAAGTGGCTAAGAGCCCATAAACCAGAGGCTGGGTATACAAGCACTAAGCCTAGCGACGAAGGAATTCGTGCTCATTTTTCTCCACTTTTCAATGAGTTAAAGAAAACCAAAAAACAGTAAATTATCCAAGCATTTACTGTCGTATATGCTGTTTTCGAATTGAACGAGAACGAACGCATCAGAACGCATAAGGAGCGAAAAGATGCAGGAACAAGTTCAAACGAGAACCGAAAACCAAGCCGCCCTCGACTATCTAGACGGCTTTATTGACGAAACGCGCGCAGCAGACTTTCTCTGCCAAAGTGTTCGCACTTTGCAGAAATGGCGTGTGACAGGCTTTGGGCCGCAGTTCTACAAGCCGGGTCGGTCAGTGCGTTATCGCCGCCGCGATCTGCGCGAGTGGGCAGAAACGCGGATGCGTAAGAATACCTCACAGAATTGAGTTTTGCCCGTTCGGGCTTGGCAGCACCGTGCGGGATTTTGGGGCCGGAAGGTCATCAAATCGGGCGCGTGATCAGATGCGATTGCGCGCCCATCATTCTTCATCACCGTTAAGGACTGAATATGTCAACTCTACCTGCCCATAAGATCAAGTTGGGCCTGATCACCGCAACAATCTGGGACAACGACGGGTCGTACTCCGTCGACATGAGCCGTTCGTATAAGACAGATCAAAACGAGTGGAAGAATACTTCGGGTTTCTTTCATAGTGATCTGCTGAATGTCGCAAAGTGTGCAGATCGGGCTGAAATCTGGATCAGCCGACAACTCGCTACCCGTCAATAAACAAGCAGAGCCGGGCGTTCGCGCCCGGCCCCAAAACAAAAGCTGCCCCGCCGGAGGCACTTATACAGGGTGCGCAGCACCCGTTCTTCCAAACACTAAGAACTCCAACGGCAACTGCCGGAACCAAGGGGGGTCTTGTAACACCCCCCTCCACGAATACGAAAGCGAAGGTCAGAGCAAATGGACGCGATCATCCTGCATTCGGGCTTCGATGGCCTTAAGTTCACAGTCCAGACTGATATCCCCCCGGCCCTGCGCGACAAACTTGCTGCCGCTAAGGACCACGCCAAGCAGACCCTTAGCGAATGCCAAGACACCTTTGGCCCCATCACCCTGAGCGTCAGCAACAAGGGCGCACGCGGCTTCACCGCGCATACCGGCGACCACGGCGCGGTCTGGCTGTTCCAAGACCCACAAGACCCCATCCCGAACAGTCCGGGCGTTACAGTCGACTTCCGCGCCTTAGGGCTGGCTACAGGTGGATTGGAAGGCGCGGAAAAGCACTTCCGCGAAGGCATGGCTGCCATGGAGATCAAATACGTTGAAACGCAACTGCGCGTGTCCCGTGCTGACTATGCCGTCGACTTTCTTGCGCCATGGTTCGAACCGGACCGGGAGGCGTTGGTGGTACCACCCGGCACAAAGATCACCGAATACACCGGTGTTGATGAGACCGCGACAATGGCAAGCGGATCGCGGGTGACCGGTCTACGCGCCGGAGCCATCGCGAACCGCCAACTAGCTATCTACGACAAACGCGCGGAAGTCATTCAAACAGGCAAAATGGGCTGGTTGACGATCTGGAATGCCGCGCTCGCCGCGCAGGGAAAACCCCCGCTGGAGCTGAAAGACCGCAACACCAGCCAAGTCTGGAGGTTTGAGTTGCGCCTTGGCTCCAAACAACTGCGCAGCCGGTTCGAGATGCAGAACTGGCAAGATATCCAAGACATGATCGGAGACGCCTTCACAGACGCGCTAGCCCGCATTCACTACTGCGAGCCAACAAGTGACCGTAACCGGTCTCGGTGGCCCCTCCACGAGTTATGGCGGCAGCTTGAACATGTGATAGGCAATGACTTACTGGCGAACTGTTGCGGGGTTCTCCCAAGCGATGTGCGCGATGCGAACCGCATCGAAAAGATGCGCGAAATCGACGCGCAGCTATTGGGCCTGTTTGTGACCCGCGCGGCGA
>CAYZKE010000342.1:0-4201 GCA_964478505.1 uncultured Loktanella sp. | reverse complement strand
CACGCTCATCCGCCAGCAGGTTCTGGGTGAAAGACGTCCCCAACACCGACAGGCGCGATTTCACATCACGCAGGGCCTCGGCAGACTTCCCTTCAAGCTGCGCGCCCGAACGCACAAACCCGCGCCGCGTTAACATCAACACGCGCTCTTGCTCAGGCGTCAGATCAAGCGCTTCACGGTTCTCCCAAACTGCCTCAATCCGCGCAAACAGCGCCTTGTTTTCAGACACCTCAGAGCCATAAGCACTCAAAAGCGGGGCGAAGTCGCGCTGTAGCGCCTCACGCTTGGGGTTACTATCGGCCCCTGCCAGACTATAAAACGCCCCCAGCACACGCCCCAGCGTGTCATCGGCACGCTCAAGCGCCTCAATCGTATTGGCGAAATCAGGGGCATCGGGGTTTTCCGCAATCGCGGCAATATTCGCGCGCGATATGGCGAGTGCGGCATCAACAGCCGGCGCAAAATCCTCATCGGAAATCGCATCGAACGGCGGCAACCCGAAAGGCGTGTCCCATTCAGCAAGCAACGGATTTGTCATCAGTGTTCTCCTTTGCAACAAGAGGTAGTGCGCGATGCCTCTTGGCACCACCCCCTGCTTCATCTTGGCCCAAAAACCCTCGGCACGCTCACCGCGTGCGCATACGTTTCTCGAAACGGCGCAGGGCAATCGACAGGGTAATCGTAATCGTCAGATAGACGAGCGCCACAACATTATAGGTCTCGAAGTAGCGGAAATTGCCCGCTGCCGTGACTTTGCCCAACTGGGTGACATCGGTCACACCCAGCACGGACACGAGGGAAGAATCCTTCACCATCGCGACAAAATCATTGCCCAAGGGCGGCAGGATCGTGCGGAGCGCCTGCGGAAACACAATGAACCGAAACCGCTGCCAGCGGTTCAAGCCCAGCGCCTCTGCTGCTTCGATCTGGCCTTCATCGACCGATTGCAGGCCCGCACGAAACACCTCGGCCAGAAAGGACGAATAGGCGATGGTCAGTGCAATCACCGCACGCCACAGCAGCGAAAAATCCCGCGTGCGGACGGGCTCAAGCCCGATGGTTTCGGCGATCCAGTTCCATCCCGCCACCATCGCAGGCGCCGCCACGAACGCCACATAGAGCAGCAAAACAATAATCGGGATGCCGCGCACGACCTCGATATAAAACCGCGCCAACTGCCGCAAAATCAATGACCGCGATAGGGCCGCCAGTGCCAGCAACAGCCCCAGCACACAGGCCATCGTGTAAGACACCAAGGTCACATAGATCGTGACCCAGATCCCCCGCTGCAGGGTCGACAGCACGCGGGCGTATGTTTCAACCGTCAACACCTGCCAGAACAGGTAAAGGCCAATCGCGATAACAGCGACCAGCCACCAAGGAAAATCCTTGTCGTTGGGGGATGTCGGGATCATCGGCGCGCCGCCCCGGGCCTGACCCGGGACCTCCCGTTCAGGGCTTATTCACCCAGCTTGTAGTCAAGGAACCAACGCGTATTCAGCGCATCGATCGTGCCATCGGCCAACATATCCGCAATTGCCGCATTGATCGGTTCAACCAGATCGGACCCCTTGGGAAAAATGAAACCAAAGTCCTCGGTTCCCAGCTTTTCGCCGATAATCTTCAGCCCGCCATCAGAGGCCTCAACATAGCCGTTGCCAGCCGTGCCATCGGTCAGCACGAGATCAACATCGCCAGTCCGCAACGCCTGAACCGTCGCGCCAAAGGTTTCCATCAATTTGATGCGGGGGTTTGCCTCATCACCGTCAAGCACATCATAAACCCCAACATAGAACGGTGTCGTGCCAGGCTGCGCCGCCATCAGTAGATCGGGGTCAGCCGCAAAGCTTGCGGCATCCGTGAAACGGTCCTCATCGCCGCGCACCATCATCACCATTTCCGAGGTCATGTAGCTGTCGGAAAAATCCACGACTTCGGCACGATCTTCACGGATCGTGATGCCGGTCATGCCAAGGTCAAACTGCCCTTCGGACACGGCAGGGATCATCGCATCCCAGCTGATGTTTTCATAAACCACTGTTGCATTCAGGCGCTGCGCAATCTCGGCCATCGCGTCATATTCCCAGCCAACCGCATTGCCGCGCGTGTCGATGAATTGCAGCGGCGGATAGGCGTTTTCAGTCACGACAACAATCTCGCGGCCTTCAAGGTTCGGCAGATGTGCGTCCGCGACAGCGGTTGTCGCCATCAGGCACGCGGCCAGTGTTGCAAGGAATTTCATAGCAGGCTCCCGGTTGATAATTTCAGCGCCACTATCAATGTGGCTCAGCCCCGTGCAAGCCCTTGCCATGGCAGACAGGACAGTCCGCACGCGGTTTCACACCGATAGTACGGGTTTCGGCGTAAAGCGCATCATAAATAAGCAGACGCCCTGTCAGGCCCTGCCCCGCCCCTGTGATTGCTTTCACCGCCTCAACCGCCATCATCGCCCCGATCACACCGGGCAGCGGGCCAATCACGCCCGCCTCGGCACAGCTGGGCACAAGCGATGGATCAGGCGCTTCAGGAAACACACATTCATAACAGGGTGTGCCATGGGCCGGATCATAGACGCTGATCTGGCCTTCCCATTGGGTCAGCGCGGCCGCGATCAGCGGCTTGCCCGTCGCCACCGCAGTCTGGTTCACCAGATACCGTGTCGCAAAATTATCGGTACCATCCAGCACGAGATCATATTCAAAGAACAGGTCTTCCGCGATATCCGCCTCGAGCCTGCGGTGATAGGGGCGCACGGTGACAAAGGGGTTCTGCGCACGCATGACCTCGGCTGCGGAATGGACCTTTGGCACCCCGATATTCCGGTCAAGATGGATCACCTGCCGCTGCAGATTGGCGTTTTCGACAACATCATCATCAATCACACCAATCGTTCCGACACCTGCGGCCGCCAGATATTGCAGCGCAGGTGCCCCAAGACCGCCTGCGCCCACGACCAGAACCTTCGCATCGCGCAGCGCCTTTTGCCCCGGTCCGCCTACTTCGCGCAGGATGATGTGGCGCGCATAGCGGTCCAGTTCCGTCGGTGAAAAACTCTCTGATTTTACAGGTGCCGCCTCTTGTGACGTCACCCGCGACCGCAAGCGGCGCAGCAGTTTACCATATCCCCAGATAATGACGCCAAAGCCAAAGATGATCGCCCAAAGCCGCGCATCGCCACCTGTTGCCATGCGCAAAGGGTGCCCATCCGGCAGGATCACATGCACCAGCATGACACCCACCAACAAAAGCGCCATCATATTCCAGCGCACGGCATAGGGCACTTTCATGGCCCACCCGATAACCCAAAGGGTTATCGCCATTGTCCCGACCATAATCATTGGCCTGTGGACCCGAATCCGCCCGCGCCACGCGCGGTTTCATCCAGACGTGCAACTGTTTCAAAACCCGCCTGTATAACAGGTGCGACCACCATCTGCGCGATCCGCATCCCGTGGGTTACCTCGAAAGGTGCATCGCCAAAATTCACCATAATCACGCCCAAAGGCCCCCGATAATCGCTATCAATCGTGCCGGGGGTATTCAGCAATGTCACCCCGTGCTTGAGCGCCAAGCCAGACCGTGGCCTGATCTGCACCTCATACCCCGCAGGGATCGCCATGCGCAGACCTGTCGGCACCAATGCACGTGCGCCCGGTTCCAGTGTCACCGCCTGAGCGTCTGTAAAGTTCGCACGCAAATCAGCACCCGCTGCGCCCGCCGTTTCATACGACGGCAAACCAAGGCTCTGGTCGGAACCGTCCACCCATTGGAATTGGACCATCACACTCACGCAAGCGCCTCTGCAATGCGCTGGGCCAACATGGCTGCCACATCATCCTTGGTCATACGTGGCCAGCCTTCGGCGCCTGCATCGCTAATGAGCGTGACCGCATTCTCTGATCCGCCCATGATCCCCGTTTCCGGCGACACATCATTGGCAACGATCCAGTCGCATTGTTTGCGCAGGCGCTTTGCCGTCGCATTGGCGATCACATCATCGGTTTCGGCGGCAAAGCCCACCACCAGTTTCGGACGCCCCTTGGTCATCTGCGACACGGTCGCCAGAATGTCGGGGTTTTCCGCGAAATCCAGCTGCGGAAGCCCCGCGCCATCTTTCTTGATTTTGCTCGTCCCCGCGTTCGCCACATGCCAATCGGCAACCGCAGCGGCGAAAACAGCCGCATCAGCAGCACCTGCCGCT
>CAYZKE010000341.1:2193-4228 GCA_964478505.1 uncultured Loktanella sp. | reverse complement strand
GGCGTATACATCGCCCAGTTGGCAAGATCCGGCTGCCAGTCCCACGCCATCTTGTAGGTCTCGTTCAGGGTCTCGGGCGTCTCGTTGTCCAGCCCCACAATAAACTGCGCCTCGACCAGAATATCAGCTTCGCGCAGCAGGCGGATGGCCTCTTTATTCTCTTCGACCTTGGTTTCCTTGTTGAACTGGTCCAGCTTCATCTGTGCTGCGGCCTCGGTTCCCAGACTGACGTGAACCAAGCCCGCCTCGCGGTAGAATTTTAGCAATTCGCGGTCACGATAGATATCCGTGACCCGTGTATTGATGCCCCATTTGACCTTGTCGGGCAGCCCCCGCGCGATCAGCTCCTCACAGAACTGGATAAATTTCTTGCGGTTGATGGTGGGTTCCTCATCCGCGAGGATAAAGAAACCGACCTGCTGCTCGTTCACCAGACGCTCGATCTCATCGACCACCTTTTTGGGTTCACGCACGCGGTAATCACGCCAGAACTTCCACTGGCTACAGAACGAACAGGTAAAGGGACAGCCGCGCGCCATATTGGGAATAGCCACGCGCGTGTTCAGCGGAATGTAGATATATTTCTCCCACTCCAGAATGGTCCAATCAGGGTCGATCCCGTCCAGATCCTTAACGGTGCTTGCCGCAGGGGTCGCAACGATCTCGCCCTCATCAATGAAGGCAAGCCCCTTGATCTGCCGCTTCTCGGCGGGCCAGCGGCCATCGCGCACCGCAGACATCAGCTCGGTCACGATCTCCTCGCCCTCACCCCGCACGATCACATCGACCCACGGCGCCTCGGAGAGCACTTGCTTATACATGAACGTCGCATGAACCCCGCCCAAGACACGCAAAGCGCCTGGTGCGTGCTCTTGTGCGATGCGCAGCACCTCTTCGGCCTTATAAATCGACGGCGTGATGGCGGTGACCCCGACAACATCGGGCTGCAACGCCGCGATTTTCTCGGCAAGAACCTCATCACTGTGATCGTTTGTCATCGCGTCGATGAAATGGATATCATCAAACCCGACACAGCGGAGCGATCCTGTGAGATACGCAACCCAGGCAGGCGGCCAGCTGCCCGCAATCTCGGCCCCACCCGAGCGGTAATTGGGGTGAACGAACAGAATGCGCATGGACAGCTCCTTATTGTGTAAGTTTAAGTTTACAATTTTGACTGTCTATTTTTGTTGACATAGATCAAACGCCCTGTTCCACAATCCGGCGCATCAAATCGGCGACAAATTTGAACTGCCTCTTGCACACCGCGTCGCCATCCCTATAACCCACGACAATTTGCACATTCAGGGGGCACTGCCATGCCAAAGCGTACCGACATCCAGTCGATCATGATCATCGGCGCGGGCCCTATTATTATTGGTCAGGCCTGCGAGTTCGACTACTCGGGCGCTCAGGCCTGCAAGGCCCTGCGCGAAGAGGGTTACCGCGTGATCCTCGTCAACTCCAACCCCGCCACAATCATGACCGATCCAGGGCTGGCGGATGCCACCTATATCGAACCGATCACCCCCGAAATTGTCGCCAAAATCATCGAAAAAGAACGCCCCGATGCGCTCTTGCCGACGATGGGCGGGCAGACCGGCCTGAACACCTCGCTGGCGCTGGCCGACATGGGCGTGCTGGAAAAATTCGGGGTCGAGATGATCGGTGCGAAACGCGAAGCCATTGAAATGGCCGAAGATCGCAAGCTTTTCCGCGAAGCGATGGACCGGCTCGGCATCGAAAACCCCAAGGCAACCATCATCACTGCCCCCGAAGTCAACGGCAAACGCGACATCAAAGCCGGCCTGCAACTGGCCATCGACGCCATCGAATATGTCGGCCTGCCCGCCATTATCCGCCCCGCCTTTACCTTGGGCGGCACTGGCGGCGGCGTGGCGTATAACCGCGAAGATTACGAATACTATTGCCGCACCGGGATGGAGGCGTCCCCCGTCGGCCAGATCCTTGTCGACGAGAGCCTGCTCGGCTGGAAAGAATTCGAGATGGAAGTCGTGCGCGACAAGGCCGACAA
>CAYZKE010000341.1:0-2093 GCA_964478505.1 uncultured Loktanella sp. | reverse complement strand
ATGAAATCCGTGGGCGAGGCGATGGCCATCGGCCGCACCTTCCACGAGAGCATGCAAAAAGCACTGGCCTCGATGGAAACCGGCCTGACAGGCTTTGACGAAATCGACATCCCCGGCGCACCGGATGCCGCAGCCATCACCAAAGCGCTGGCCAAACAAACCCCTGACCGCATCCGCGTGATTGCCCAGGCCATGCGCCACGGCCTGTCTGACGACGATATCCACGCCGTAACCAAATTTGACCCGTGGTTCCTTGCGCGCATCCGCGAAATCATGGAGGCCGAGGCCGAAATTCGCAAGAACGGCCTGCCCGTCACCGAAGACGGCCTGCGCGCGGTCAAGATGCTCGGCTTCACCGACGCCCGCCTTGGCAAGCTGACCGGCCGCACCGAAGACCAGGTCCGCCGCGCACGCCGCAACCTTGGCGTCAACGCGGTCTTCAAACGCATCGACACCTGCGCCGCCGAATTCGAGGCGCAAACGCCCTATATGTATTCAACCTACGAAAGCCCCGTCATGGGCGAGGCCGAATGCGAAGCCCGCCCCTCGGACCGCAAGAAAGTGGTCATCCTGGGCGGTGGCCCCAACCGCATCGGGCAGGGGATCGAGTTCGATTACTGCTGCTGTCACGCCTGTTTTGCCCTGACCGATCAGGGCTATGAAACCATCATGATCAACTGCAACCCCGAGACAGTTTCAACCGATTATGACACCTCGGACCGTTTGTATTTTGAGCCGCTGACATTCGAACACGTCATGGAAATCCTGCGCGTCGAGCAGGACAACGGCACGCTGCACGGCGTGATCGTGCAATTCGGCGGGCAAACGCCGCTGAAACTGGCAAATGCGCTCAATGACGCAGGCATCCCTATCCTTGGCACCACGCCTGACAGCATCGACCTTGCCGAAGATCGCGAGCGTTTCCAGCAGCTTGTGCAGAAACTGGGTCTGCGCCAACCACACAACGGCATCGCCTCCACCGATGAAGAGGCGCTGGCCATCGCCGAAGGCATCGGTTTCCCTCTCGTGATCCGCCCGTCGTTTGTGCTGGGCGGCCGCGCCATGGAAATCGTCCGCGATATGGACCACCTGCGCCGCTATATCACCGACGCGGTGGTGGTCTCGGGCGACAGCCCCGTTCTGCTCGACAGCTACCTCTCGGGCGCAGTCGAAGTGGATGTCGACTGCCTCTCTGACGGCACCGCGACCCATGTCGCGGGCATCATGCAGCACATCGAAGAGGCGGGCGTGCATTCGGGTGACAGCGCCTGTTCGCTGCCCCCCTACTCGCTCTCGGACGCGATGATCGCGGAAATCCGCGACCAGACCGAAAAACTCGCCAAGGCGCTGAACGTTGTGGGCCTGATGAACATCCAGTTCGCGATCAAAGACGAAACCGTCTACCTGATCGAGGTAAACCCCCGCGCATCCCGCACCGTGCCTTTCGTGGCCAAAGCCACCGACAGCGCGATCGCCTCGATCGCCGCCCGCCTGATGGCGGGTGAGCCGCTGTCCAACTTCCCCCTGCGCGAACCCTATCCGGCGTCGGAAAACCCGATGGACGTGCTGCCCATGGGCGATGCCTTCACGCTCGCCGATCCGCACACCCCGTGGTTCAGCGTGAAAGAGGCCGTCCTGCCCTTCGCCCGCTTCCCCGGTGTCGATACGATCCTCGGGCCGGAAATGCGCTCCACCGGTGAGGTCATGGGCTGGGACCGCTCCTTCCCGCGTGCCTTCCTCAAGGCGCAAATGGGCGCAGGCACCAACCTGCCCACGACAGGGACCGTGTTTATCTCGATCAAAGACATGGACAAAACGGCGGATATGATCGCGGCCGGAAAAATCCTCCTGCAACTTGGGTTCAACATCGTGGCGACGCGGGGCACCGCCGCATGGCTGAGTGAAAACCAGATTGATTGCGAAATCGTCAACAAAGTCTACGAAGGCGGCCTGACCATCGTCGACCGCCTCAAAGACGGGCACATCGCACTGGTCTTCAACACCACCGAAGGCGCGCAAGCGGTCGAAGACAGCCGAGAAATCCGCGCCGTCGCCCTCTACGACAAAATCCCCTACTTCACGACAGCCGCCGC
>CAYZKE010000340.1:0-4238 GCA_964478505.1 uncultured Loktanella sp. | reverse complement strand
GCGGAACTCGGTTTCGGCGGGCTCTATGTGTCCGAAGAGCGCGGCGGCACCGGCCTGTCGCGGCTTGATGCGACATTGGTCTTCGAGGCGCTGTCGCAGTCCTGCGCCTCTGTCGCGGCCTTCCTGTCGATCCACAACATGTGCGCGCGCATGATTGACGCCTATGGCACCGACGCGCTCAAGGACCGCATGCTGCCAAAGGCGCTCAGCATGGAAACGATCCTGTCCTACTGCCTCACTGAACCCGGGTCAGGCTCGGACGCGGCGGCACTCAAGACCAAAGCGGCACGCGACAATTCCGGCTATCTTCTGACCGGCACCAAAGCGTTCATCTCGGGTGGCGGCTATTCCGACGCTTATATCGTGATGGCGCGCACAAGCGATGACGGCCCCAAAGGGATCAGCGCCATCGTGATTGAGGACGGCGCGCCGGGGCTTTCCTTTGGCGGGCTAGAGGACAAAATGGGCTGGCGGTCACAACCCACGCGGCAGGTGCAGATGGATGACTGCCCCGCCCCTGCCGAGAACCTGCTGGGCGAAGAAGGCATGGGCTTCAAATACGCCATGGCGGGCCTTGATGGCGGGCGTCTGAACATCGCGGCTTGTTCGATCGGTGCCGCACAATCCGCCCTTGATCAAACCGTGGCCTACATGGCCGAACGCCGCGCCTTCGGCAAATCGATCGACCAGTTCCAAGGCCTGCAATTCCGGCTTGCCGATATGGAAATCGCCCTGCAATCGGCGCGTACCTTCCTGCGCCAAGCAGCATGGAAGCTTGACACGGGTGCCGCGGATGCCACGAAATTCTGCGCCATGGCCAAGAAACTCTGCACCGAAACCGGCAGCACGGTCGCCGACCAGTGCCTGCAACTGCATGGCGGCTACGGCTATCTGGCCGACTACGGGGTCGAAAAGATCGTGCGTGATCTGCGCGTGCATCAGATTTTGGAAGGTACCAATGAAATCATGCGCCTGATTACAGCGCGCCATATGATCCAGTAACTCACGCCGTCCCGGACCCCGATCCGGAACCTCACAAGGGCCCACCGAAGTGACCGACATCATCATCCGCAAATCCGGCAAAACAGGCCTCATCACGCTGAACCGCCCCAAGGCGCTGAATGCGCTGACATGGGATATGTGTCTGGCAATCGAGGCAGCACTGGATGCATGGCGGTCAGATCCCGAGGTCGCCCTGATCCTCATCGACGGCGCAGGCGACCGCGCCTTTTGTTCCGGCGGTGATATCGCGGAAATGTACGCGTCAGGCCAAAAGGGCGATCTCGACTATGGCCGCCGTTTCTGGCGTGACGAGTATCGCCTCAATGCCAAGATCCGGCGCTACCCCAAACCCGTCGTCAGCTTCCTTCACGGCTTTACCATGGGCGGCGGGGTTGGTGTCGGCTGCCATGCGTCCCACCGTATCGTCTGCGAAAACAGCCAGATCGCCATGCCCGAGTGCAGCATCGGTCTTGTACCCGATGTGGGCGGCTCGCTCCTCCTCGCACAAGCACCCGGGCATTGCGGTGAATTCCTCGGGCTCAGCGGGGACCGTATGGACACTGGCGATGCGCTCTACGCCGGTTTCGCCGACCACTTTATCCCGCAAGAGGGATGGACGGAGTTGAAAGCGACGCTGATCAGCACGGGCGACGCGTCCTTGGTCGAAGCCGCATCCGCACCCCCGCCGCCCGCACGACTGGCCGCATGGCAAGACGAAATCGACAGGTGCTTTGGCGGTGCTGCACTTTCTGACATCTACCGCGCCATGACGGCAACGCCTGACGGACCCGCCATCACCCATGCGCGCAAGCTGATGGACCGGAACGCCCCGCTGGGCATGGCCGTCGCAGTCAAGATCATTCAGGCCGCCCGCCGCAGCCCCGGCATCGAACAGGCTTTGGAGCGCGAATTCCGCTACACCTATCGCTGTGTCGCGCAGGGGGACTTTATCGAAGGCATCCGCGCCGCCATCATCGATCGTGACCGCAACCCGAAATGGGAGCACCCTGGCTGGGATGCGGTCACAGACAAAGACGTCGCCGCAATGACCAAAGACCTCGGGCCAAACGCCTTGCAATGGAAGGAAACAACATGAAAATCGGTTTCATCGGACTGGGCAACATGGGCGCGCCCATGGCTGCAAACCTCGCCAAATCGCATGAGGTCGTGGGCTTTGATACCATCGCTACACCCGCCGGCCTGACACTTGCGCAAAGCGCCGCAGACGCTGCAAATGACGCCGATGTGGTCATCACCATGCTGCCCAACGGCGAAATCCTGCGCGCGGTTGCAGCCGAAATTCACCCCGCCATGAAGGCAGGGGCTATCCACCTTGACTGCTCGACCGTTGATGTTGAAAGCGCGCGCGCTGTCGCGGCACAGGCCGATGCCGCGGGCCTTTCCGCCATCGACGCGCCCGTATCAGGCGGCATCGGCGGGGCCACCAACGGCACGCTCACCTTCATGGCAGGTGGGCCGGAAACGGCCTTTGCCACCGTCAAACCGCTTTTTGATATCATGGGACAAAAGGCCGTGCATTGCGGGCCGTCAGGCAACGGCCAAGCAGCCAAAATCTGTAACAACATGATCCTTGGCGTCACGATGATCGCCACCTGCGAAGCTTTCGCGCTGGCCGACAAACTGGGGCTGGACCGGCAGGCAATGTTCGATGTGGTCAGCACATCATCCGGAGCATCATGGAGCGTGAACGCCTATTGCCCCGCCCCGGGGATTGGCCCGCAGAGCCCCGCCGACAACGGATACAAACCGGGCTTTGCCGCCGAACTGATGCTCAAAGACCTGAACCTCAGCCAGATGGCAGCAGAGGCTGTCGATGCCGATACACCAATGGGGCTGGCCGCACGCGATCTCTATGCACATTTTGTGGATGATGAGGACGGACGGGGCAAGGACTTCTCCGCCATGCTGCCGCGATTTGAAACGCGCAAGCGCAGCTAGGGTCGGCTGTGACCGCATAGCCGACAAACACTTTGACAGGCAAGAATCCGCCAATTAGCAGGGCAGAGCCACTGACAAAAAAGTGAGGTATCTTGAAAGCGATCCGAGCGATACCGATTTCCGACACATTCAGTCAGGAAAAAGGAGATTACCGTGCAAGACAACAAGATAACCACCCTTAACGCTTCGTCAGTGTCCCACTGGTTGAAGAAAGACATCACCGTCAGCGCACCCGGTTGGGCATTTGCCCTTGCCGCTGCGGTGGCGGTTATTCTGCTTGGCGTGGCACTGGATTAAGCCATGAAAACAAAAGCTATTGTTACCGCCCTTCTGCTGGCATCGCCCTCATTTGCGCTTGCCGAACTGACAATTGCAGACCTGCAGCCTGACACGCAAGTGACGATCACCGGCGTGGTCGACCGTATCGCGGACGAGGACACATTCATCCTGCGCGACCCAAGCGGCGAGATCGAGGTCTATCTTGGCCCGAACCTCGTTCCGGTTTCGGTCGGTGCTGACGTCACTGTCACAGGGCTTGTCGATGACGGCCCCGTGCCAGAGATCTATGCCCGCACGGTCACCACCAGCGACGGTGAGGTCTTTACCTTCAGTTACAATTACGACTGATCACTCAGCAGCGACTTTACGGGCCGAGAGCATCTCTTTGAGATATCGGCCCGTATGACTTTCGGGCACCTCTGCCACTTCCTCGGGCGTGCCCGTGGCAACAACCTGACCACCGCCATCACCCCCCTCAGGGCCGATGTCGATGATATAGTCAGCCGTTTTCACCACATCGAGGTTGTGTTCGATCACAATCACCGAATTGCCCTGATCGACCAATTCGTGCAGCACTTCCAACAGCTTGCGCACGTCTTCGAAATGCAGGCCGGTTGTCGGTTCGTCCAGAATATAGAGCGTGCGCCCCGTTGACCGGCGCGCCAGCTCCTTGGACAGCTTCACGCGCTGCGCCTCACCACCTGACAGCGTCGTTGCTTGCTGGCCCACCTTGATATAGCCCAGCCCCACACGCATCAGCGCATCCATTTTCTCGCGGATCGACGGTACCGCCTGAAAAAACGTCTGCGCATCTTCCACGGTCATGTTCAGCACGTCGGCAATGCTTTTGCCCTTGAACTTGATCTCAAGCGTTTCGCGGTTGTAGCGCGCGCCCTTGCAGGTTTCGCATTCCACATAGACATCGGGCAGAAAGTGCATTTCGATCTTGATCACACCGTCGCCCTGACACGCCTCGCACCGCCCGCCCTTGACGTTAA
>CAYZKE010000339.1:2916-4242 GCA_964478505.1 uncultured Loktanella sp. | reverse complement strand
TGCACCACCAGATCACCGGGGGACAGGCTATTGGCCTCGGACAGGAAATTCTCGGCGCGGCGTTTGCGTTTGGTCTGCCGGATCAGCCGGTCGCCCAGCACATCCTGCTCGGAAATCACTGCCAGGCCGGGGGCCTCGAACCCGTGATCCAGCGGCCAAACCGCCAGATGCACACCCAGTTTCCCGACACGGCTGAAATCAGAGACCGTGATCGTCTCACCGATCCCTTCATCCTCGATCAGCCCTTCCAGACGCTCGCGCGCGCCCTCGGAATATGACGCGATCACGACAGGTCCGTCGCTCAGCTTTGCTTTAATATGGTCCGCCAAGGCACTGAAAAGACTGATTTGTTCCTGCTGACGCTCCGGCAGGAAATTCCGCCCGATCCGCCCGCCTGCATCAATCACGCCAAGCCCCGTAGCCTGCCTGAGCGATGAAAACTGCATCACGCGGCGGTTGGACACTGCCTTGTTCCACGCGGCCTCATCAAGGTAGAGCAGTTGCGGCGGCGCCGGTTTATAGACGCTGTCCATGCGGCCCTTTTGGCTCAGCGCATGCATCCTCGTGCCGTATTGGTCGGCGATACTGTCCCAGCGGGCCAGACGCATCGGGGTCATCTGGTCATCCAGTGTGACCGTTGCCTTGGGCAGGTAATCGAACAGCGTTTCCAGATCGTCCTGAAAGAACCCCAGCCAATGTTCGACACCGGCGTGTTTTCGCCCTGCCGAAACCGCCTCGTAAAGCGGATCGTCCGTACCGGCGGCCCCGAATTCAAGGCGGTAGTTCTGGCGAAAACGGGTGATTGCGGCCTCGTCCAGGATCACCTCGGATACGGGTGCCAGTTCGACCTCGGTCAGCTTTTCGGTGGTGCGTTGCGTCGCCGGATCAAAACGACGCGCGCCATCAAGCACATCGCCAAAGAGATCAAGGCGCACAGGGCCCGATTGACCGGGTGGATAGATGTCGATGATCCCGCCGCGAATGGCGTAATCCCCCGGTTCCATCACTGTCGGGCTTTGGGTGAACCCCATACGGACAAGGAAATGGCGCAGCGCCTCTTCGTCCATACGGTTGCCGACAGTGGCCTTGAACGCCGCCTCGCGCAGCAGGCTGCGCGCTGGTACCCGCTGCATGGCCGCCGAAAGGGTTGTCAGGATGACGAACTGCTGCGGCATCCCGTGCACCAGCGCCGCCAGCGTCGCCATGCGCGCCGCCGAAATATCGGTGTTGGGCGAGACGCGGTCGTAAGGCAGACAATCCCATGCAGGAAAGACGAAAACGGGTATATCAGGCGCGAAAAACGCCAAAGCCGCCTGCATAGCAGCA
>CAYZKE010000339.1:0-2880 GCA_964478505.1 uncultured Loktanella sp. | reverse complement strand
TCGTCAAGGACAAGTTGGGCATCGTAGCCTTCAGGCGCGCCACTGACGGTAATATGATTGGGATCAGACATTCCGCTGACCTACCCCGCGCGCCCGCCGTGTCAACTGTTAAGGGCCCTGATCCTAAAAGAAACGCTGCGAGGAAATCACCGCATACATGCCGTACATCGACGTCAAGAACAGCGCGATCATGCTCACCACCTGCGTCCACAAACGTACGCGAAACAGCCTGTCCACCAGTTCCCGCCCCTGTAAAGGTGCCGCTTCCAACTGATGCGCCAGACGCATGTTCATGACCATAATCAACGTCAGCGGGGCGGTCAGCGCCAAAAGCCCCTGCGCAAGTTCCACACCGTAAAAGATGCCTAGCACCACAAGAACACTGAGGCTGAAGGCAACCATGATCGTAATGGCAACGCCAAGATATGCGTTGATCTCGACGATCCGCCGGACGTTCACATCCACCAGTGTTTCAAGATCCGCCAGATGCGGCTTGTCCAATTTGCGCGCGCGAAAAAGCATATCAAACGGGACGCCAAGCAACCAGTTGCTGGCCACCGCATAGGTGACCATCACCGCCATCCAGTACCAGACGCTGTCGAAGGTTTGAAATTCAAGTAACCGGAGCAGCTCAATCGTCGATTCCAAGCGTCTTATCCATCTGTCTTTGCGTATTGAGCCGGAACCTAGCGCCCGGGACCGCCCTTGCCCAGCCTTGTGATGGCGCAAAATCCGTGGCACCAAGAAATTGAGTTTATTTGAGGCCACAGACCATGAAACCGATCGTTGCACCTTTCCCTGCCACACGTCTGCGCCGGATGCGCCAGAGCCCTGCCTTGCGCGCCTTGTCCCGCCAGAACACGCTGACGGTGGATGATTTGATCTGGCCGGTCTTTGTGATGGACGGCAAGGATGCGGAAACACCGATCGCCTCGATGCCTGGCGTGGTGCGGCGCACAGTGGATCGCGTGGCGCTCGCCGCAAAAGAGGCGCAAGACCTTGGCATCCCTGCGATTTGTATCTTTCCCTATACAGGCATGGAGGCGCGGACCGAGGATTGCGCGATGGCATGGGACCCTGACAACCTGACCAATCAGGCCATTCGCGCGATCAAGGATGCAGCCCCCGATATCGCGGTCATGACCGATATCGCGCTTGATCCCTACAACATCAACGGCCACGACGGTTTCGTCGAGAACGGCGAGATCGTGAATGACCGCACCGTTGAGGCTCTGGTCAAAATGGCGCTCGCACAGGCCGATGCGGGTGCGGATATTCTGGGCCCGTCTGACATGATGGACGGACGGATTGGGGCGATCCGCACGGCTTTGGAGGCCGAAGGACATCATAATGTAACGATCCTGAGCTATACCGCCAAATACGCCTCGGCCTTTTATGGCCCCTTCCGTGATGCGGTGGGTGCCTCTTCTGCGCTCACGGGCGACAAGAAAACCTATCAGATGGACCCCGGCAACAGCGATGAGGCCCTGCGCCTTGTGGCCCGTGATTTGGCCGAGGGGGCCGATATGGTGATGGTGAAACCGGGGATGCCGTACTTGGATATCTGCCGCCGTGTGAAAGATACCTTTGGCGTGCCCACATATGCCTATCAGGTCAGCGGTGAATACGCGATGTTGCAGGCTGCGGCCCAAAACGGATGGCTTGACGGTGAGAAGGTCATGATGGAAAGCCTGCTGGCCTTCAAGCGCGCCGGATGTGACGGGATCCTGACCTATTTCGCACCTGCGGCTGCAAAAGTCCTGCACGGTTAACCATGTTTATGCGCCCGCGCGTTTGTTCCCGCACCATTTGAAGGGCGAACTTTGGCGCGCAGGGCACCTTGAAGGGTGACACCGCTGTGATCCTGCCCTATAAAAATGTGCATAAGGGTCGAAAAACGGCTCCATCACAGGCAATAGGCGGATATATCATGAGCAATTTGACAAGGCGCAGCTTTGCGCTGGGAACTTTGGCAGCGTCAACGCTGGCAGCATGCAGCAACGGCATCGGCAGCCCCGGTGGTGCGACAATCGACGCACGCGTCGACAGTACGCTGAACGGGATGTTCCAGCAGTATCCCGGGACGCGCGATCTGGCAGCGCGGGCTTCGGGGCTTTTGGTGATGCCATTGGTGACTGAAGTGGGCCTGGGTCTGGGCGGTTCATTCGGACGTGGCGCTTTGCGTGTCGGCGGATCAACCGTCGATTATTATTCAGCCACATCCGGCAGTGCGGGTTTCCAGATTGGTGCACAACAGTTCAGCCATGTGCTGTTCTTCATGACGCCAGAAGCTTTGATGGAATTCCGCCAAGGCCCCGGTTGGGCCGCAGGTGCGGATATGGAATACGCGTTCCGCGACCAAAGCGAAATGATCCGTGCTGAGACGACAACCTCCTTGGCTCCGGTCATTGCCGTGGTTTTTGCGCAGACAGGTTTGCGCCTTGGTGCCACGCTTGAGGGCACCAAATACACGCGCATCATTCCTTAAGCGCGCAATCTCTTTCCGGCGGGGTCAAACGGTGGCTCCGCCAGAACAACACCGCGATGCGGCTTGCCAAGGATCATCACGTCAACAGCGGTGCCTGCGGGGACGTTTTTGAGATAGCCCAAGGCAAGTGATTTTCCGACGCTATAGCCGTAGGTTCCTGATGTAACGCGGCCGACGGGTGTGCCGTCCGGCAAAAAGATCGGCTCACCACCCGTTGCATCTGCATCGGTCACGTCTTGCACCTCTATCAATGACAGCATTTCGCGCGGCGCATTATCTTTGATCTTGAGGTAGCTGTTTTTATTGAGGAAATCCTTTTCCAGCTTGATCAGGCGGTCAAGGCCTACCTCTTGCGGCCAGTATTCCGGCGAATACTCGCGGCCCCAGCTGCC
>CAYZKE010000338.1:932-4250 GCA_964478505.1 uncultured Loktanella sp. | reverse complement strand
GGGACTGGTCGAGAACGCAGGCACTGTTGGCAAATACCTCAATGATGAAATGCGTGCGGCGCTCGCGGATCATCCGCATGTGGGAGAGGTGCGTGGGACGGGCATGATCTGCGCTGTGGAGTTCGTGGCCGACAAAGACAGCCGGACCTTCTATGACGCGAACGATAAGATCGGACCACAAATCGCGGCCAAGATGCTTGCGCAAAACAGCGTGATTGCGCGTGCTATGCCGCAGGGTGACATTCTGGGCTTTGCGCCACCTTTCTGCCTGACCCGCGAAGAAGCCGATCAGGTGGTTGCGGCAACTGTGCAGGCGGTCACGTCTGTTTTGGGTTAGCGTTGAACAGCGACTGGTCTTGAAACACCAAGAAATCGTTGCGCTCCGGCGTGCATGCAATCGCACGTCGGACCCCACGTCAGCGCAGATTGTCGGTTCAGGAGGCGCGTCCGGTATAGCGCGCAAGGATCGCGTCTGCGATGTCTGATACGGTCTCTCGCGCTGCGGCATGGCCCACGTTCGCGACATCAAGCAGGCGATCATCGCTTCGGTGCCGGTCGCAGTTGCAAGGGCGCGGGTCAGTTTTTCTTGTTCTTACTTGGGCCAAACTGAAATCGCGCATCAATGCGCCTCGGTTAGTCCGTCAAGGTCTCCGGCACCGCCATAGGCCGTCGCGTTTTCGCAGGCGTGCTGCGCGCATTCAAGTTCGAGCGTTGTGTGCGCCAGCGCGAAATCGGATCGCAGCTTTTCTTTCACAGCCGCTTTGATGGCGTCTGCATTTTTCCACATGCCGCTTTCGACAACGACATGTGCATCAAGGGCCGCGTGATGTTCGTTCATCTGCCAGAAATGCACATGGTGGACATCCTTCACACCGTCGACGTCGCGTATTGCGGCAAGCACGGCGTCGGTTGCGATATCGGGCGGGCTACCAAGCATCAGAACCCGGATGACGGGTCCGATTTCTCGGAACGATTGCCAAAGGATATACCCTGCGATCATCAATGTGACGATGGGATCCACCAGCCACCAATCGAACAGCAGAATGAGCGTGCCAGCCACGATCACGGCAACAGAGCCAAGGGCATCTGCGACGTTATGTAAAAAGGCGGCCCGGATGTTCATGCTTTCTTTGGACATCGCGTAGGTGAGCATCGCGGTCACGATGTCGACAACAAGCGCGATACCCGCCACGATCACGACAACCCAGCCAACCACAGGCTGCGGCTCAACAAACCGCAAGGCGGCTTCATAGCTCAGATAGAGGCCAATCACGATCAATGTGGTGTAGTTGATGAGGGCCGCGACAACCTCGATCCGGCCATAGCCGAATGTCATTATCTCATCTCTGGGCCGACGCGCGATCTTGCGCGCGCCGAACGCAAGGACGAGCGAGATCGCATCGGAAAAGTTGTGCAGGGCATCCGCAATCAGCGAAAGACTGCCGGAAAGAATGCCGCCAATGACCTGTACGACTGTCAGTCCCAGATTTACGGCGATGGCCAGAAACACACGTTTGTCGCCAGTCGCTGGGTCGATGTGGTGGTGATGTCCGGCCATTTGCGATCTTTCAGTATCTCATTCATGTCATCCAACCTACTTGATCGACTGTTTGGGTCTCTCAGAGGTTGGCTGAAACGCTCAGTGAGCGACATTCCACATGTTCACAAGCTGTGACGCTATCAGATTTGGTGAACGTAAGTGCCCGGGGCAGCCCCAATCGGGGCCAACCCCTCTTTCGGCGCGCCGATCGATGGTGGCGATGTTGCACCACTGCTTTTCTGTTCCAGCCACGTCTTCCACGCGGGCCACCAAGACCCAGGCAGCGGTTCATTTTGTGCAAACCAAGCGTCGGGACCCACGTAAAGTGCCCCGGCCGGCCGATGCGACATCCGGTGATGACCGCGGGCAAGCTTTGGTTCATTGACGATACCGCTGTTGTGGCCGCCGCTTGTGAGGACAAAAGTCATATCGCTGTCCGTGAAAAGCTGGGTTTTGTAGACGGACTTCCACGGCGCGATATGGTCAGTTTCTGTGCCCACCGCAAAGATCGGTGCCGAGATATCTTTAAGCGCAATAACCTTTCCCTCGACGGCAAACCTGCCCGCCGACAGGCGGTTTTCCAAAAACAGGCCGCGCAGATATTCCGAATGCATCCGGGCCGGCATCCGGGTCGTGTCGGACACCCAGACGCCCATGTCGGTCGGTAAATCCTCTTTCCCTAGGTAATAGCGCCTGACGGCACGGGAATAGATCAGATCCTCGGACCGGATCGCCGAAAAGGCACGGGCCATTTGGGGGCGGTCAAGATAGCCTTTCTCCCACATCATGTCCTCAAGGAAAGCAATCTGGCTTTCATCGAGAAACAACAGCAACTCTCCAGCTTCGGCGAAGTCGACTTGCGCGGCCATGAGCGAGATCGACGCTAACCGGTCGTCGTGGTCACGTGCCATTGTGGCTGCTGCAATCGCAAGAATTGTACCACCCAGACAATAGCCGACCGCATGAACCTTGCGCTCTGGCACAATGGCATTCACCGCATCGAGCGCCGCAATCACGCCGCGTTTGCGGTAGTCCTCCAGCGATAGTTCGGCCTGTTCGGCGGTCGGATTGCACCATGAGATCATGAACACGGTAAAGCCCTGTTCGACCAGATACTTGACCATGGAATTGTGCGGTGAGAGATCAAGGATATAGTATTTCATGATCCACGCCGGCACGATCAGGATCGGCTCGGCCTGCACCTTATCGGTCTGCGGCATGTACTGGATCAACTCGAAAAGATCGTTGCGGAACACAACTTCGCCCGGTGAACAGGCCAGATCCTTGCCGATTTGAAAGCCTTCCGGTGCGGGCTCGTGGCCCTGCGCGATGGTGTTTACGAAATCATGTGTGAAGTTGCGCGCGCCCTCGGCCAAATTTGTACCGTTGCTTTTCTGTGTTTCCTCAATGATCTCCGGATTGAGGACGGGAAAGTTGGAAGGTGACAATAAATCAAGCATCTGGCGGGCCATAAAGCGGGTCCGGTCTGCATCGTCGGGCCGCAATCCGCGCAGATGGTCGGTTGCATAATCCCACCAGTCCTGCATCGCCAGAAACCCCTGTTGCATGTTTCTGAAGGGGGGCTTTGCCCACCCGGGATGCCGAAAGCGATGATCATAGGCTTTGGGCGTAAAGGCCGGGACAGCATCTTCGCGTGGCAAGATCGACTGACCCATCAGTTTTGCCATATTTTCCTGCGCACGTTCAGCCAGTTCAAGCTGGCGGCCAGGGGACCGCGCGAGGCGCAGTGCCCAGTCACTCCAGGCTTGGATGAAAGC
>CAYZKE010000338.1:0-865 GCA_964478505.1 uncultured Loktanella sp. | reverse complement strand
GTCGATCCCATTTTCGCAAAATGGGGCGGGCTCAAAAACGCAGGCACAGAGCATGAACCCAATCTTGCAATAATCCCTAGCGATCACATTGATATAGATCAGCGAGCGCTTTCACTTAGTTTTGTAAGCTCGGGTCACGTTTTCGCGGCTGGCTGGCAGTGCGCGGCAGGCAAGCAGTGAGGCCCGTTTGACACGCACAAGCCCAAATCAGGCATTGAGGAAAGGCGCTACCGGCGCCGGGGTGGGCGCGGCTATGGGGAATGCTGACTTAACAGGCGACGACGAATCGAATACTCCAGATAAACAGGCCGACCAATTGCGACCTTCCGATCAACGCGGGCCCGGTGACGGCGTTGTCCATGCTGTGAGAGGGGCGGTCGTGGATGTCGTCTTTGACGCCTCCGACCTGCCAGCGATTAATTCTGCGCTGATCGTGAAATGGGACCGACCCACCACCCTCATTCTCGAAGTTCACAGCCACCTTGATCAAAAGACTGTGCGCGCGGTGGCGTTCCAATCCACTGCGGGCCTTTCGCGTGGTGTGGCGGTACATGCCAGCGACGGGCCGGTTACCGTGCCTGTTGGCGATGCCATTCTTGGGCGGCTTCTCGATGTGGTGGGCAATCTTCAGGACGACGGGCCTGCGCTGCCCGACGATACACCGCGTCGGTCGATCCACGCCTTGCCGCCGCTTTTGAAATCCCAGACGGGTGCCACCGATGTGTTCGAGACAGGGATCAAGGTGATCGACCTGCTGACGCCGATGGCACAGGGCGGCAAGGCTGCGATGTTTGGCGGCGCAGGCGTGGGAAAGACCGTTCTGGTGATGGAACTGATCCGCGCCATGGTGGAAAAATACCAAGGC
>CAYZKE010000337.1:0-4252 GCA_964478505.1 uncultured Loktanella sp. | reverse complement strand
GTTTGCTCAGGTGCGGGCAGTGACCTTCTGCCCTGCTCTGAGGTGTTCTTGCACTGGTCGATAATGTCTGCGGGCTTTGGCGCGTATTTCCCGTGCTTGATGTAGTCGGCCAATGCCGCCTTGACCTTTTGAGGGTCAAGGTCGGCAAGTGACCGTATCCAGAGTTTCATCTGCAACGCGTCCAGTTCCTTTCCGTAGAACGCTTGAACCTGAGTTATCGCATGGGTAAGGTCGTCGCGCTCGTAAGGGTTCAAAATATGTCCTCCCCTAGCTGGTCCATTTCCTGAATCAGTTTGTTAGTGCGATCCGCTACGCTTTGAGCGTCCATAGCCTTGTGACCTGGCACGATCTCGTCCTGCCAGCGCTTTTGGTTCAGATAGGTTGAGGGGTGGGGTATGTAGCGTTTTTCGGAAATCGACCAGTGGCCTGACCGCAAACGCTCTTGAACATCGGTAATCAGTAAATCAACGTCTACACGGATTTTGGCAAACGCTTTCTTGGCTTCGTCTTTGCTGGTCTTGCGAGGGTAGGCTTGCCAGAACCTATCGAATGGGGTTTCCGTGTGGCCGACAATCCTGAGAACGGGTAAGCAGGGTTCCGCACAATCTGAAACGTGCCCGATGCTCACACTAGGCAACGCACCGTTGCCGTGAATCAGAGTATCAGGGATCAGAACATCAGGTATCAGAGAATCAGGTATCAGAATATCAGACGGGCTCTCATGGTGCTTTTCTGGTGCTTGCACCGTACTTGCACAGGGCTTGTCTGGTGCTTGTTCCTGTAATTCATATTCTTGTTTTATTTCAGGCACATACGGAGGCAAGTCGGAGCCCTTCTCCTTAACGTGCGGATGCTGGTGCTTTTCAAAGTTGATTACCTGAATGCAGCGCAGCCCATCGACTGAATAGCGAACAATGAAGCCAAACGCCTGAAGATCATCAAGTGCCTGGTCTACATCTACGTCACGGTCATAGGGTAAAGCCTGGGCAGCTATCCTTTTTGGCCGATCCTCAAGGCGACCATCACGGTCAGCGAGCATCCACAGGTAAATGAAAAGGAGTCTGGCAGACATTGGAAGCTCTGCCAGTTCCTCGTTATCCATGATTGCCGGTTTGATGTTTCTGGCTCTAGGCATCGTTACGGAGCCTGCCACTGGCGAAGTTGATCAGCTCTTATGCTTCCACCAGCCCGCTCAATAACGTCGATAAGGCGCGCCCAGTCTCGCGCATTCATCATTGTGCAAAGAAAGTTTAAGCACTCATCTCTGGCAGCTTCGCGGAGCGCCTTTGCTTCTCGCGCCCGCGCTTCGCCCTCCTCCCTGAGCGCATCTCGCATTTCTTTATCGCGCAGTGCAGCTAACTGGTCTTGTGTGTAACTAACCTGCTCCTCGGCAGTCATCTTTGCGAGCTTGTCCAGCATTGCGCCGCTGTCTAGTTTGGTATTACGAATCAGGTCTCTCGCCTCCTGGCAGACAGCGTCAGCGCGTTTGACGTTGCGGTTGATGTCACGCTTTGACGTGCCGGTTACAGCAGCGGCATCGGATGCAAACTCTTTGGGCCTGCCCGGTCCAGCCTTCGGAATAGTGGGACAACTTGTCCCATTATTATCTTCGGCTTGTGCCGCAGCCTTCGCCTTCTCCCGCGCCTCCCAAAGCTCCTTCCGCTTCGATAAGTGCTCCGCAATCTCAGTAGCACTCAGCTCATGGCGGCAGAGGTTTTCGTCTATCTCAGTAAGCTTGGCGTCAATCTCATTGCCGCCAATTACAACAGCGTCAATCTCCTCCCAGCCTAAATGCTTTGCGGCGGCCAGCCGGTGAGCACCAGCAATTAATGACACAGTTTCATCTTTCGCACTGTAAAGCGTGATCGGGTTTATAAGTCCGACACGGTTCATGCTTTCAGCAATCTGAGCCACTTTTTCATCACTGACAGACCGCAGCCTGTCGCCAATATCAATGACTCCGACAACCACTCGATCTATCTGCATCACACAGCCCTCGGGAATCGCTCATTAGGATTGCCAGCGCCACGCCAACGGAAGATTGATCGCTTCTTTCCATTGCGACGAGCATTCCATGCTTGGATTAAATATGCCGCAAGGTAAACGTCAGACTCGCGTTTATCTCCAGATTGCTTTGCGGATTGGTCTAGTCTTTTTCTTATCAGGTACTCAGGGCTCGCAGCGTCAGTAATTCCCAGCCCGGTAATAACCTGATCAAAGAATTGATCAGCTTGCGCCTTGTTTTTCATCGCGCACAGGTAGTGCATTGCGCCAGCCCAACGAGGAGACATAAACGACTCTTTAGACATAGCGGTCGCGACCTTTTGACTGTCAACGATCCCAGGATGCAAATGAAAAAATGACAGCAGCTCGTCAGACTCAAGTCTTGGATTTATCTGATTTACTGAACCGTTCCATTCCGGCGAGGAGAGGTAGAAGGCAACAATGCGAAGCGCAGAAGCTGAAAAGTTGTAATGCGGGATGTCTTTCATGGCAAAGACGTGACCAGCAGTGCGCGATATACCCCGATCATAAAAAGCAAACGCCTCGTCAGGCACACCGAAGGCAACCAAGCACTCAAAAGAAGATCCAGATTCAATACAAGCCGACAAGCGATGCTGCCCATTAAGGAGTCTGCCGTTAACGCCAAAAACTATCGTGTCCCCGGTGTAGACCCAGCGACCCTCTCTCATCGCCTTCGCAAATCGCGTAATCCCGTGCTTTGATTTAGGGCGGTTTTTCCAATCGTCGCTCTCGTTAAACTCAAGCATCGCCTCTGCCATGCTTGGAGTGATTTCCATTCGAATCGCATCGGGCGCTGAGGAAATTAGCGATAACAGACGCGACTCAAAATCATCTCCTATCCATCGCTGTTGATTGACGTCAGTTGTCGTTGCATACTGTTTCATAGCGTTTACCTTTGTGTCGTTGCAAATGCTTCGGCTCTGCTGGCGGCAACCAGTAGAGCCGACCTCCCTCTGGCGAACATCGCCAAAAATTCTTTTAAATAAACTCACTTAATTGATGCCAGCCTGTATCTGGCATAGGTCTTGTTATTGCGCTTCACCTTCTCAGTAAGGATCGGATGCCCCTGGTCGCGTAGGTCTGCAATTCTCGCAGCGAGCCGAAAGAATCCGTATTGGTCTAGTGCTTGCATTGGGGTGATGGGGCCGCGCTTTAGGTGCGACAAAATGCGCTTGCACTGGGTCATGCTGCGCCCCTATCCAACTCGCAAACCTCGAAATATACGCGACGAATCACGCACCCCAGTTCGTACCGGCACCCACCGCCGCGAATCATTCTACTGATGTTAGATTGGTTTGTATTGCCGCCGTATGCCTTGACAAGCTCCACAATGCGATCCTGAGAAAGCCCCGCGTCAATTAGCCGCTTTAGCATTGTTTGTACGTCCATGCCGACTCCTTTGCGTGATTTTTTCAAAGTTTATTCTAGTCTGCCGGTTAAATCAAACAAAAATAATTATCTGTTTTGTGTTGACAGGGTGGGTGACTGGGTATAAATTGGATTCCATCGCTTAGGCAAACACGACAGGGGAAAGGAAATGAGCAGAGCAGCAACCATCCGCAAAGCCGACAACTTCTACGCAGTTATGGAAGAAGGAATCTTGGCGACTCACCCGAATTTCAATGCTGAGGAAATCGCCTACCTCTACACAGACGGTTTCGTTGGAAAAGAGATCATCGAAATCTTGTCAGAAGGCCCGATTTTTTCGGAGGCAGCATGAACACACAAGAGAAATTCAACGAGCAAGCCGATCAGGTCGTGGCCTTCATCGCCGGGATGCTTTTCGTAATCGTGATGGAAATTATGGTGGCAAACCTATGACCCCCGAACAGCTAGAGCGGCGCAACGCTCAACGGTTACGCGAACAGCAAATGGCCCTGCGCCAAATGTATGCGCGGCAACACGCAGCAAGGGCTCGCAAGTGTCTTGAGCAATGGGGCAAGTGGGACCAGCCGACTCAAGACGTTATCCGCAGAAACGTAGCCGAGCAGACGAATAAAGAATTGGAGTTGTTCCGATGAACAGCATAGACGCAATTGTTGAACGTGACCGCGCCCGTGATGTTGACCGCTATTGGGCCGATGGCCCTGAGCCGGAAACCCAAATGCTCTCCGACTTCATCGGAGGGATGCGCCTCAGAGACTTCCAGATGGATTGTGGCGACCTGCTACTCGGCTACATGGATATGTCGATGAGCGAGCTACAGGAGGCTTTAGCAGACGCTCAG
>CAYZKE010000336.1:0-4259 GCA_964478505.1 uncultured Loktanella sp. | reverse complement strand
GGCGGGTCTCAAGGCTGACGTGGATCAGCATGTGCTCGCCCGTGGCCAGTTCACGCGCGCCTTCATACATCCGGTGGAACACATGCATCTTTTTTCCCTCCCCGTTCAGGACTTGCGTCTCGATCCGGATCAGAGCACCTGCATGGACCTCATCGAGATGCCGAATATGGGTTTCGGCGGTGAAATAGCTGCCGCCGGTTGCGATGTACTCTGCATCACAGCCGACAAGCGCCATCATCCGGTCGGTCGCATCGCCAAAGGCCTGTAAATAGCGCGCCTCGTTCATGTGCCCGTTGTAGTCGGTCCAATCGAGCGGCACTGCGCGTTCCACGGTCACGATCGGCTTGCCCAGATCATCAGGCAGACCAATGGCCCCTTCCACACGGCGGTCCTGTGCGTTCAAAAGCTTGCCCGCGCCCCAATCCTGCGCCTTCAGTCCCCGCAGGATTGTGACGAGGTTATTGTCGCGCGCGCGTTCCAGTTCACGGATCGTGTACATGCCCGATTGCGCATCAGATTGATCCGCGACCGCATCAATCAGTTCATCGGTCAGTTCGGGCACATCCATCAACTTGGTCCACGGCCATTCAAGACATGGCCCGAACTGCTCGATGAAATGCCGCATCCCCGCTTCGCCACCGGCGATCCGGTAGGTCTCGAACAGGCCCATCTGCGCCCAGCGCAGGCCGAACCCATAACGGATCGCGTTGTCGATTTCCTCGGTCGTGGCAATGCCGTCCTTGATCAGCCACAGCGCTTCACGCCAGACAGCCTCAAGGAAACGGTCGGCGATATGGGCGTCAATTTCGGCGCGGACATGCAGGGGGTACATGCCGATTTCGGTCAAAATCTCTTTGGCACGCGCGACAATCTGCGGCGCGGTCTTGTCGCTCGGGACCAGTTCGACCAGCGGTAAAAGATAAACCGGATTGAACGGATGGGCGACGACGATCTGTTCAGGGCGTGTGGCGCAGCCTTGCAATTCAGACGGCTTGAACCCGCTGGTCGAGGACCCGATCACCGCATCATGGGGGCAATGTTCCTGCAAGGTCTGATAGACCTTGCGCTTCAATTCCAACCGCTCGGGCACGCTTTCCTGCACCCAGTCCACGCCTGTCAGAGCAGCGGACATGGTGTCATGAAAACTCAGTTGCCCCTCGGCCGGTAAAGCGACATCGGACAACCCCGGCAGGGACCGCCGCGCATTGTCCAGCACTTCGGTGATCTTGCGCCCGGACTCTGGATCGGGGTCAAAGACGCGCACGTCCCAGCCCATCAGCAGGAACCGCGCAGCCCAGCCGCCACCAATCACGCCACCGCCGATTATGGCCGCTGTCTTTTGTGTCATTGTCTAGCCTGCCGGTTTGTCATCAGGGTGGTCGAATTCATCCGCAGGCACAGGTGCGCGGCGAATACTTGGGTCACAGGCCACCATTGCCGTTTCGCTGTCACGGATGATCAGGCCACCGCGCGCGCGGCAGTCCTCAAAGGTCATACGCCCGCCAATAACCATGAATTCGCGCATCCCGCCGCCGCCACTCGTGCTGGTCATACCGCCGCCGCCCTCGCAAGCGGCCAAGGCGATCACACTGCCCAAAATCAACCGTTTCATCGTTAAAACTCCTCTAGTCGGCTCAAATCATATCCGTTGAATTGCAAAACATCACGCGCCGCTTCTAGACGGTCGGCGCGAATGTCGGGGGTGCGGTTCAAAATCCAGCCCGACCGCCCGTTGGGGGCACCGACAACGGCGGTGCGGTAATCCTCATCCGTCCAAAGCACCCAGTAATCGGCGGCCACGAAAGGCACCGAGGGGAACCGCACCTTCAACCGGCCCGGCCCGACAATTTCTGCCGTACCTTCTATGCGCGCAGTCTCTTGGCCAGCCGCGTCGCGGCAAATGTTCAGAACGGACAACAGCCCGTCGTCGCGCAAATCGTATTCCGCTGTTACGCCGACACAGCCCGACTGAAATGGCACAGGATAGCGTGACACCTCATACCAGACGCCCAGATAGCGTTCGGGCGCGAATACCGCTTTCGATGCAATCGGCACGTCGGTATCGCGGTAGACCGAAAAGAAACCACCACTGCCCTCCGTGCTGCACCCCGCCAAGAGCAGGATGAGTGCCAAAGCTCTCATCGCGCCACCGGCGCGCGTTTGGTCAGGCCCAGTCTGGCGCGGACCTCGGCGGGGCCGATAACCTTTGCGCCCAGATTTTCGATGATTCCTGCCGCGCGCTCAACCAGTTGCGCATTGGTCGCCAAAACACCGCGATCCAGCATCAGATTGTCTTCCAGCCCGACACGCACATTCCCCCCTGCAAGAACCGAGGCCGCCACGTAAGGCATCTGGCTACGTCCAAGGCCAAAGGCCGAGAAGGTCCAGTCATCCGGCACGTTATTGACCATCGCCATGAAGGTATTGAGATCATCCGGCGCGCCCCACGGCACCCCCATGCAAAGCTGCACCAAGGCAGGGCTGTCGAGCACACCATCTTTGACCAACTGCTTGGCGTACCAAAGGTGGCCGGTATCAAAGGCCTCGATTTCGGGCTTGACCCCCAGTTCGGTCATCATCCGCCCCATGGCAATCAACATGCCGGGGGTGTTGGTCATGACGTAATCGGCTTCGGCAAAATTCATCGTGCCGCAATCGAGCGTGCAAATCTCGGGCAGGCATTCGGCCACATGGGCAACCCGTTCGGTCGCACCCACCATGTCCGTGCCCGCAATCGTCGGCAGCGGGGTCTCCACTCCGCCAAAGACCATGTCCCCACCCATGCCTGCGGTCAGGTTCAGGACAACATCGACCTCCGCCTCGCGAATGCGGTCGGTGACTTCGCGGTAGAGCGCAAGGTCGCGCGACGGCGCGCCGGTCTCAGGATCACGCACATGGCAATGCACCACCGCAGCACCCGCCTTGGCCGCATCAATCGCACTTTCGGCAATCTGGCGGGGCGAGCGCGGCACATGCGGGCTCCGGTCCTGCGTCGATCCAGATCCCGTCACAGCGCAGGTGATAAACACCTCTTTGTTCATTTGCAGCGGCATATGCGGTCTCCTTTGGGTATTTACGTGACATTTGCCCATATCAGAGCACCGCACAAGGCAGAATTCCCGTCGACAGGGGTGTCACTCTGCCGATCAAACTGTGCAACGGAAGTCTGCGTAAGGTGGATTGAAATCCACCTTGCCTAATAGGGCATCGGGTGCTGCTTATGCACTGCATCAATCTCGGCGATCACCTCATCCGAGAGAACCACATCCTTGCCGTCAAGAATTTGCTGCAACTGCGCCGAGGTCGTCGCCCCGAAAATCGCAGACACCGCAAAGGGCCGCGTGCGCTGCCACGCCATCGCCATATGCACCGGATCAAGCCCGTGTTTGGCTGCCAGATCAAGATAGGCTTGCGCGGCTGGCCATAACCGTTCGGTCACGCGCCCACCCAGATCACCGTTGAGCGACAAACGGCTGCCATCTGGCACGGCGCCATTCTGGTACTTGCCGGTCAGCACACCGCAGGCGAGCGGCGAGAACGACAGCAAGGTCACATCCTCATTCACCGCCATCTCGGCCATGTCGGTGTCATAGAGGCGGCACAGCAGCGAATATTCGTTCTGCACCGAAGCCATGCGCGGCAGCCCCGCAGCTTCGGCCTGATCGATCCACTTGGTCATCCCCCAGGCACTTTCGTTCGACATGCCGATACTGCGGATCTTGCCCGCTTTCACCATATCGCCCAGCGCCTCAAGTACATCCATCATATGGTCCATCGTCTGCTGGCGGTTCTGGCCCGAGGGGTCATAGGTCCAGTTCTGGCGGAACATGTAAGAGCCACGGATCGGCCAGTGCATCTGGTAGAGATCAATCACATCCGTCTGCAACCGCTTGAGCGATGTATTCACCGCCTCGCGGATCACTGCCCCGTCATAGCCGCGCCCTTCGCGCACCCACCCAGGGTTGTTGCCCGACACTTTGGTCGCCACCACAATCTCGTCGCGGCGGCCGGTCTTGGCGATCCAGTTCCCGATGATCTGTTCTGACAGGCCGACGGTTTCGGCGCGGATCGGGTTCACAGGATACATCTCAGCCGTATCGAGAAAGTTGATACCGGCATCCAGCGCCATGTCGATCTGATTGTGCGCGTCATCTTCCGGCGTTTGATTGCCATAGGTCATAGTGCCCAGACACCATTCGCTGACCATAATATCGGTGCGGCCAAGGGGGAGTTGTTTCATGACTGTTCGCCTTGTTCTT
>CAYZKE010000335.1:0-4264 GCA_964478505.1 uncultured Loktanella sp. | reverse complement strand
AGCCTGTTCCATGTGTCCTACTCTGGTGTGACAATGGCCTTGATCCATGGCGGCCAGCCCGATGCCTTGGTGCTTGCTCATGAGCCTACCCGCACCCACATGCGCGGGTTGCCGGATTACGCATTGCCCAGCCTTGAAACCCTGCGTGATACCGCGCTGCCGATCGCGCGGGTGGCAAACCCCGCCTGTCAGATTGTGGGCGTATCGGTCAACACGCAGCATCTGTCCGAAGATGAGGCGCTTGCCTATATGGCTGAGGTCGAAAAGCGCATGGGCCTGCCCACCGTCGACACCTACCGGCAGGGGGCTGCCCGCTTGGTGGATGCGCTGGCAGAACTTTGATGCCTCCGGCGGGAGTATTTTTGGCAAGATGATGAGGGTATCATGAAAGTCAGCGTGACGCGCGATGTGTTCCAACTGGCAGAGGTCTTTACGATCAGTCGCGGGTCACGGACCGAAGCACAGGTCCTGACGGTTTCCGTTGAAGGTGATGGCGCGCGCGGCATGGGTGAATGCGTTCCTTATGCGCGCTATGGCGAAACGCTGGAGAGCGTGACCGCGCAGATTGAGGGTTTCACGGGCGCATGGCCCGATTTGCCCGACGCCTTGCCTGCGGGGGCCGCGCGCAACGCGCTGGATTGCGCGTTCTGGGATCATGCGGCCAAGCGCGCAGGCAAACGTGTCTGGGACCTGTTGGGTGTACCCGCGCCAACTCCGGAGATTACTGCCTACACGCTCTCGCTTGACACGCCCGAGGCGATGGAACGGCAAGCCGTCAAGCATGCGTCCCGCCCCTTGCTCAAGATCAAGCTTGGTACGCCCGACGATATGGCACGCCTTGAAGCGGTGCGCCGTGGGGCGCCGGATGCGGATATTATCGTGGACGCGAACGAGGGCTGGACGGCGGAGGTCTATGCCGATCTCGCGCCGCATCTGATCCGCCTTGGCGTGAAAATGGTGGAACAACCGTTGCCTGCAGGGGCGGATGACATGTTGGCTGAAATCGCGCGCCCCTTGCCTGTTTGCGCCGATGAAAGCTGTCATGACCGTGCCAGCCTGCCCGCACTGCGCGGCAAATATGACATGGTGAACATCAAGCTGGACAAGACCGGAGGCCTGACCGAGGCGCTGGCGCTGAAACGCCAGGCACTGGCCGAGGGCTATAAGGTGATGGTCGGCTGCATGGTCGGATCGTCACTTGCGATGGCACCCGCTACGATCCTTGCGCAGGGTGTGGCATTCACCGACCTTGACGGGCCGCTGTTATTGGCCGAAGACCGTGATGAACCTTTGAAATTCGATCACTTGGGCGTGCACCCGCCCGCCACAGCACTTTGGGGATGACCATGCGGACAGTCTATGTCAACGGCACGTATCTGCCGGAAAACGAAGCGAAAGTCTCGATCTTTGATCGCGGATTTCTGATGGCGGACGGGGTGTATGAAGTCACCTCTGTGCTGGACGGCAAGCTGATCGATTTCGCAGGCCATGCCAAGCGGCTTGAACGGTCACTGAACGAGCTGCATATGCCGCACCCTGACGTTCTGCCGGATCTCTTGGAGGTCCACCGCGAGTTGGTGCGCCTGAACGGCATCGAAGAGGGTATGATCTATCTGCAGATCACCCGTGGCGCCCCTGAAGACCGCGATTTTGTCTTCCCTGACCCCGAGACCACAAAACCCACTGTGGTGCTGTTCACCCAGAACAAACCCGGTCTGGCCAATAGCCCTGCGGCGAAAAAAGGCATCAAGGTCATCTCGATCGAAGACCAGCGCTGGGCGCGCCGCGACATCAAAACCGTGCAACTGCTGTTCCCGTCGATGGGCAAGATGATGGCCAAGGCTGCCGGTGTCGATGATGCTTGGATGGTGGAAGACGGGGCCGTGACCGAAGGCACCTCGAACAACGCCTATATCATCAAGAACAACACGATCATCACGCGGCATCTGGGCAATGAAATCCTGCACGGGATCACGCGTGCTGCCGTGCTGCGCTTTGCGCGTGAGGCACAGATGAAGGTTGAGGAGCGCAGCTTTACGATTGCCGAAGCGCAGGACGCGGATGAGGCGTTTATCACATCCGCCAGCACCTTTGTGATGCCGGTGGTCGAGGTGGATGGCGTACCCGTCGGGTCCGGTACACCGGGACCTGTGGCGACGCGGTTGCGCGAGATCTATCTGGAAGAGAGCCGGAAGGTGGCTGTCTGAAGGGCGCACTGCTTTTCACGACGGGGAAAGGGTGCTCTGCCAGAAAGGAAGACCCGACACCTTGGTGCCGGGTCTTGATCTTTGCATTGTGTGCTGTGGTGATCTTTTTTATCCCACTGGTCACGCATTAATTTGTGTTAGCAACCACTTCTTTCACAAGATCGTAGAGTTCTTGTGCGGGAAAACCTGCAGCGGATTGTTCTGCAATCCATTCCGCAGCCGCAGGTCCGGCAACTTCGCGGTTGATCGCCGTTGTGATCTCGTCATTGATCGTGATTTCGACAATGTCGCGTTCCGCCAGCGCAGGGCCCCATGCGTCCATTGTCGCACCATTGTAGTTGTCCACGTAGTAATCAATCGCCTCACCAACAGATGACAAGAGCGCCACACGGTGCGCTGAAGGCAACCGCTCAAGCGCAGAGGTGTTCACGACCACCGGACAGTTCGTGGTGCCTGGATTCAGGTTCGTTGTCCACCACGTGCCACTATCAAGTGTCCCGAATGCCATATGGGCATGGGGGGCAAATGCCACGGCCGAAACGGTACCATCACGCAACGCTTCTGCGACCTGTGGTGCCGGAATGACAGATGCAACTGCGCCCAATGCTTCGACCGCCTGGCCTACGCCACCGGCCGCGCGAATTTGCATCCCGTTGAAAGACGCCAAGGAAGTTGGCGGGAACCCAACGCCAAGGATGTTGTTCTGCGGTTGTGGCGATGGCATTAGAATAGTGGCATTCCAGCGCGCCATATCCGCAACTGTGGCGGGATGTTCATATACGGCAAACGACACTGCAACTTCTTGGTCAAGCGTCGAAACGCCAAGAAACGGCAATTCCAGTACGGTGACCGTCGGGGTTTTTTCAGGATGATAGCCCGCACAGAACTGCGCCATCTCAAAGGTACCCGCCTGAATGCCTTCAAGGTTTTCGCGCGCCGGAGCAAGGCCACCATAGGACAGGTTCAGAGTGAACCGCCCGTCGGTTTTTTGGTCAACGAGTTCAGCAATCTTTTCGACGTGTTCGGTAAAGGCCCGTCGCTGGCCCCACAAGGACACATCCCACTCCACAATCGAATCGGCGCTCAGTTCGGCGCCCGGGCAGCCCGGGCCACTGCACTCAACAGAACTGGCCTGAACGCGCAAAGGGCCGAGGGTGGAATCGATGATATACGTGTCACCGGTGAAATCGAGGAGTTCACCAGACACCGTCGTTGAGCCGTTGATTGCGGTGAGGGTAACGGATTCTGCGGTGAGGGGTGCGGCTACGCAAAGAAAGGAACTTGCAATAAGCCACTTTTTCAGTGTGGGCCAATGGGAAATTGATGCGTTCTGCATTTTCGCTTACCTCGTTTGGTTACGGTGGCCGTTTGAAAACCAACACAATGTTGATTTTTGGCCAGCTTTGTAGCCGGACTAGAGAACCTTTTTGGCGAAAAGAAGCCGAAAAAAGGTGCAAAGTTAGGTCAGTTCACGCGACAAGAATGCACTGGTGTGATTGGCGCAATGCGGCTACGTCGTATCTCGCAATCCTGCGGGCACGCGGCACTCGAATTAGGGGAGCTCTGTCCGCTCTGTTTGGCAAGGTTCGGCGCTGTGGCCTGTCGCAGTTTCATGCTGCGCCCGCTTTGTGTCTCTTGTTCAATGATGTGCTAACTGTGCTGCGCCTGCACCTGCAACTCTTTCGCGCGCTCGGGCCCCACACCAAACACAACTTCGATCTGGTGCAGCACCTCGTCTTCTTCCGCGTGCATGATCCCATCAGCATAGACGACCTGCCAAAGCGCCAGCAGTGTCGCTTCCTTTTCCGTGGTACCGATAGCGGTCTCGAGGATTGCAGCAATATCCATGGTCTGGGGGATTTTGCGTTCCAACAGTTCGCATTCCGCACGCATTTTGGCGGCGGCGACCGGATTGATGCCGTGACGCTGGGCAAGAATTTTGTCGATCATCGCGATTTCTTCAACCAGATAGGTGTGGTCGGCTTTGGCCGCCCGGACCAATAACGCGCCCATCGCATGTTGCGCGTCCGCCTCGGGCAGGGGCGTGTGATAGCCTG
>CAYZKE010000334.1:0-4275 GCA_964478505.1 uncultured Loktanella sp. | reverse complement strand
TGCGGGGTGCCGTTCCATTTACGGCAGGCGAACAGCGGCATCAGCAGGTGGAATTTTTCATAAGTATGGCTGGCAAAGGTCAGCGGCGCGAGGCAGGACGCCCAAGTGTCGATTCCCAGTTCTTCTTGCAGTTCGCGGATCAGCGCAACCTCTGGTGTCTCACCATCCTCCACTTTACCGCCCGGAAACTCCCACAGGCCCGCCATGGATTTTCCTTCCGGGCGTTGTGCCAAAAGGATGCGGCCATCGCCATCAATCAGGGCGACTGCGGACACCAGAACAGTCTTCATGAGCGATAATCGGCGTTGATTGTGATGTAGCCGTGGGTCAGATCGCAGGTCCAGACGGTGCTTTCGCCACCCCCGATCCCCAGATCAACGCCGATCTCAAGCTCGGGATTCTTCATATAGGCACTTGTCGCCTCTTCCGAATAATCAGGCGCACGCCAGCCATTTTCGGCGACGGTGATATCCCCAAACCGAATGCTGAGCGTGTCGCGGTCTGCTGCGGCGCCTGACTTGCCGACAGCCATCACGACCCTTCCCCAGTTGGCGTCTTCGCCCGCAATTGCGGTTTTGACCAAAGGTGAATTTGCGATGGAGAGCGCTACTTTATGGGCGTCGCTGTCATTCTCTGCGCCGGTCACTTTGACCGTCACAAATTTGGTGGCGCCTTCGCCGTCACGCACGACCTGATGCGCGAGGTCCTGCATCACGTTGTGCAAAGCCTCTGCGAAATCGGGGTTTCCCGTCACATCAACGCCCGAAGCACCTGTCGCTGCCATCAAAAGCGAATCCGAGGTCGAAGTGTCGCTATCCACTGTGATGCAGTTGAAGGTTTTCGCGTTGGTTTCAGAAACAAGCGTCTGCAAATCTGCCTGCCCGATCTTTCCATCGGTAAAGATATATACCAACATCGTGGCCATATCTGGCGCAATCATGCCAGATCCTTTGGCGATGCCTGCGATCTTAACCTCTTTATCGCCGATCGTGACCGTGGCGGCGGACCCTTTGGCAAAAGTATCGGTGGTCATGATCGCGCGGGCGGCGTTCTCGATCTCATCCGCGCTTTGGTTTGCGTGCAATTCCGCGATCTTGGCGATGATCCGGTCATGTGGCAGCGGCTCACCGATCACACCGGTAGATGCCGTGAAAATCCGGTCTATCGGCGCGCCGGTCTGGGCTGCCACGGCTTCACACACCGCCTCAACCGATGCGCTGCCGCGGCTGCCGGTAAAGGCGTTCGAATTGCCTGAATTTACCAGGAATGCAGCGATGTTGCTAGGGTCACTGCCCAGTTTCGCCTGACAATCCAGCACAGGTGCCGAGCGTGTCGCCGAGCGCGTAAAGACCCCGGCAACCGCCGAGCCCGGTGCGACAATCGCCAGCATCACATCGGTACGGTTCTTGTATTTGACGCCTGCGGCGGCCGCCGCAAAAGTGACCCCGCCAATCTTGGGCAGTTCCGGAAAAGTAGCGGGGGCAAGGGGCGAAACAGGCATATCAGATCAATCCAGCAGGTTGGTTGCATCAATCAGGCTGGGGTCAAACTGCCCCGGCTCTGGCTTTGTAATTGTTTCCTCTGCCGCCAATGCATCCAGACGGACAGTGATTGCCGCCTCTTGGAGTTCGGCAGTCAGCTCGCGGCGGACATCATCAAGTGTCGGGCCGGCCTGAATCCGTTTGTCGAGCAGTGTCGCAACATGCCAGCCAAACTGGGTTTCGAATGGCTCGGTCACGCCACCCACCTCAAGCGCTGTCACGGCGTTTTCGAATTCAGGCACCATGGCGCCTGCGCCGAACCACCCCAGATTGCCGCCATTCGGCCCTGTTGGTCCGGTCGAGACATCGCGGGCAACGTCAGCAAAGGCGGCGCCTTCATCAATGCGCGTCTTGGCAGCGGCGGCTTCTTCTTGTGTTTCGACAAGAAGGTGTGCGGCGTTGAATTCTTCAATCTCTTCGGCATTCGCATAACGGGCGTCATAAGCGGCCTGTAGATCAGCCTCGGTCACCGCATTTTCGGCAATTTCTGTAATCTCTTCGGCCGCAAGCAAAGAGCGGCGTTCGTTCAGCAGCGTAAAGTTTGTGCGCGCCGAAGGTTCGCCTGCTGCATCTGCCAAAAGCTGTTGCTGGATCAGTTGATCGACAAGCCCATCAAAGAGCACCTCGGCAGGGAGTTGCGCATACTGCGGCGGCAGCAGGGTGCGGGCGATGATGATCTCGCCCATGGTGATCTCTGTCTCGCCCACAGTGGCAACAACTGTGTCAGCTGTTACGTCTTGGGCGAAGGCCCCGGTGGACAAAGTGGCGGCCACAGCAGTTGCACCCAAAAATGTAACATGTTTCAGCATTATACGATCCCTTGATAGGCCGCGGCGGCCCGCGGCGTTGACACTCTACTAGCGGCCCCTTACATCCCAAAGATGCCTCGAGGAGGCCGTTATAGTTCGATAATCTTGGCCCTTTCTAAGTGGCCTGAAGCGGGCCTACAAGCGACCTCCTCTCAAATAGATGTCAGACAGGCGCCGAGGCGCCATCGGAGAGAACATGCTGGGTTTCGGAACAATTGCCAAAAAGGTGTTTGGCACCGCAAACGACCGCAAAGTAAAAGCTGCCCGCCCCTTGGTCGATAAGATCAATGCGCTCGAGCCTGAGTTTGAGGCGCTTTCTGATGAAGGCATCAAGCAAAAGACCGAAGAGCTTGCCAAGCGTGCGATGGGTGGCGAGAGCCTTGACGATCTGTTGCCAGAGGCATTCGCCAACTGCCGCGAAGCCGCCAAGCGCGCGCTGGGCCTGCGTGCCTTTGATACGCAGCTGAAGGGCGGGATTTTCCTGCATCAGGGCAACATCGCCGAAATGAAAACCGGTGAAGGCAAAACGCTTGTCGCGACGTTCCCTGCCTATCTGAACGCGTTGACCGGCAAAGGCGTCCATATCGTTACTGTGAACGACTATCTTGCCCGCCGCGACGCGGAATGGATGAGCAAGGTTTATGGCGCCTTGGGTCTGACCACCGGTGTGGTTTACCCCCAGCAGCCAGAAGGCGAAAAGAAAGCCGCCTATGCCTGTGACGTGACCTATGCCACGAACAACGAACTTGGCTTTGATTATCTGCGCGACAACATGAAATCAGAGCTCAGCCAGATGTTCCAGCGTGAGCACAACTTTGCAATCGTGGACGAAGTCGACAGTATCCTGATTGATGAGGCGCGCACACCGCTGATCATCTCCGGCCCCGCGCAAGACCGGTCCGACATGTACGCGACCATCGACAAAGTGATCCCCGATGTGGCGGATGAACACTTCACGCTGGATGAGAAAACCCGCCAAGTGTCATTCTCTGAAGAAGGCAACGACTTTCTCGAAGAAAAACTCACTACTGCGGGTCTCTTGCCTGAAGGGCAGACCCTTTATGACCCCGAAAGCGCAACCTTGGTCCACCATGTGAACCAGGCGCTGCGCGCGCACAAACTGTTTACCAAGGATAAGGATTACATTGTCCGCGATGACGAGGTTGTGCTGATTGACGAATTCACTGGCCGCATGATGGCTGGTCGCCGTCTGTCGGACGGTCTGCATCAGGCAATTGAGGCGAAAGAAGGCTGCACGATCAAACCAGAGAACGTCACTTTGGCCTCTGTGACCTTCCAGAACTATTTCCGCCTTTACGACAAACTGGCTGGCATGACAGGGACCGCTGCTACCGAGGCCGAGGAATTCCGCGAAATCTATAACCTTGGCGTTGTTGAGGTGCCGACGAACCGCCCTGTTGCCCGTATCGACGAAGACGATCAGGTTTATCGCACCGCGCGCGAGAAATTCGAAGGAATTGTCGCAGAGATCAAAGAAGCCCACGCCAAAGGCCAGCCGATTCTTGTCGGTACGACATCTATCGAAAAGTCAGAGGCTTTGGCCGAGATGCTGAAAGCCGAGGGAATCACCTATAATATTCTCAACGCGCGGCAGCACGAAAAAGAAGCCCAGATTGTGGCCGATGCCGGCAAGCTGAATGCCGTGACGATTGCGACCAACATGGCGGGTCGTGGTACAGATATTCAGTTGGGCGGTAACGTCGAGATGCGCGTGATGCAGGCGATGGAAGAGAATCCCGACGCTGACATCGAAGCGGTCCGTGCCAAGATCGAGGCCGAGGTTGCCGATGAGAAGGAAAAGGTCAAAGCGGCCGGTGGTCTCTACGTGCTGGCGACCGAACGGCACGAAAGCCGCCGTATTGATAACCAGCTGCGTGGCCGTTCCGGCCGTCAGGGTGACCCTG
>CAYZKE010000333.1:0-4280 GCA_964478505.1 uncultured Loktanella sp. | reverse complement strand
GAAGGAACAGGGTCTTTATGTTGATCCGGACGGTGCTATCGTCACGAATTAACGAATTGAGAGCAGGCTTTGCCCCATCCATACGGAAGGGGCGAAAATGCCGACAGTCACCGAAATTGCCACCGATATCGTGGACCGCGAAGGCGGCTATGTGAACGACCCCGATGATCCCGGCGGGCCGACAAATTTTGGCGTCACGGTGCATACCATGCGCCGCTTGGGGCTTGATCTGACGAAGGACGGCCAGATTGACAGCAGTGATGTGCGCGTGCTGACACGCGCCCATGCGGTGTCGATTTTTGTGGAACATTATTTTCGGGGGCCACGGATTGACCGGTTGCCTGTGCCGCTACAGCCGAGTGTTTTCGACATGTACGTGAACGCAGGGGCCAATGCGGTGAAAATCCTGCAACGCTTGTTGTGCGATATGCGGATTGAGGTGACCATTGACGGGATCATCGGGCCCAAAACGGTGACCGCAGCGCGGCAGGCGATGGACGCAGCCCCCGATCATCTTGTCGATGCCTACGGGATTGCGCGGCGCAACTATTACTATGATCTGGCAGACAGGCGTCCGGCGAGCCGCAAATACGCGATGCGCCGCGATGGTGGCAAAGGCGGTTGGATCAAGCGGGCCGAGGAATTTGTGGCCGCCCGCTATCACCTGACAGACGCACAACATAAAGCGCGGGTAGCACAATGGGTCTGATTCCAACCGTGATGTCGTTTCTCTTTGGTGATAATCGCAATGTAATAGTCGAGACGGCACAGATATTCCGTGAAAATGCGGAAAACGGGGCGGTGCGGGATGCGTCAGCGCGCAACGATAGCCTGACACAGCTTGCCGCCGAGTTTGCCCGCCCGCAGCGCGGGCTCTTTGACCGGATCGTTGACGGGCTGAACCGTCTGCCGCGTCCTGCGCTTGCGTTGGGCACGATTTGGCTCTTTGCGATGGCGATGCAAAACCCCGAACAGTTTGCGAAGGGGATGGAGGGCCTTGCGCTGGTGCCGGAACCGCTCTGGTGGCTGATGGGGGCGATTGTAAGTTTTTATTTTGGCGCACGACATCAGGTGAAATCGCAGGAATTTCAACGCTCTGTGGTGCAAAGCCTGAGTGTGTCAAAGGCGCTCCAAGCTCCGTCTGCACGGCCCGCCGATAATCCGGCACTGTCGGAATGGCAGGCCAAGAATGGAGAATAACTGGGCCAGCCAGCTCGAGCGCCGGATTGTCGCGCTTGAGATGCGAAATGCGGTGGATGAAGTGCACAGGGCCAATGTGGCCCGCCGTCTTGGGGCGATTGAAGATACGCTCAAATGGTTGGTACGGCTAGTGATTGGCGGGCTGTTGATGGCGGGGCTGACCTATGCTGTGGGCGGTGGTCTGGCGCTATAGGCCTGCGCCAAAATGTACCGCATATGTGACTGCTCAGGTATGTTGCCTGCCAGATAAATGCGTTATCTATAGTTCATGTTGATAGAACTTGGACACTTCGCTCTGATTCTGGCTTTTGGCATTGCCATTTTCCAGATGATCGTGCCGATGATCGGCGCGCACCGTGGCAACGCAAGCTGGATGGCTATGGCCGAACCTGCGGCCACCGTACAATTCCTTCTCACCGCATTTTCCTTTGCGGTGCTGACTTGGGCCTTTGTGACATCCGACTTTTCGTTGCAACTGGTCTATCTGAATTCACATACCGACAAGCCGATGATTTACAAGATCACGGGTGTCTGGGGCAACCATGAAGGCTCGATGCTGCTCTGGATGGTGATCCTGACGCTGTTCGGCGCTTGTGCCGCGTGGTTTGGAGACGGATTGCCAGCGCGATTGCGCGCAAGGGTGCTGTCGGTGCAGGCGGCGATCGGTGTCGCGTTTTTCGCTTTTGTTTTGTTCACCTCGAACCCGTTCCTGCGGTTGGAAGTTCCACCCCTGAACGGGCGTGACCTGAACCCGCTTTTGCAAGACCCAGGTTTGGCCTTTCACCCGCCGTTCCTGTACCTCGGCTATGTCGGCCTGAGCATGTCGTTTTCTTTCGCGATTGCCGCCTTGATCGAGGGGCGCGTTGATGCCGCGTGGGGCCGTTGGGTCCGTCCGTGGACTTTGGCCGCCTGGATGTTCCTGACTGTTGGCATCGCGCTTGGCTCCTGGTGGGCCTATTATGAGCTGGGTTGGGGTGGTTTCTGGTTCTGGGATCCGGTTGAAAACGCATCCTTTATGCCTTGGCTGATCGCGGCGGCTCTGCTGCATTCCGCCATCGTGGTTGAGAAACGCGAGGCACTGAAAAGCTGGACAATCCTGTTGGCGATCATGGCTTTTGGTTTCTCGCTGCTTGGCGCGTTTATCGTGCGCTCAGGTGTGCTGACTTCGGTTCATGCCTTTGCAAACGATCCTGAACGCGGGATGCTGATCCTGATCATTCTCGCGGTCTTCTTGGGGGGGGCACTGACGCTCTTTGCCTTCCGCGCAGGCGCGATGGAATCAAAAGGCGTCTTCTCGACCGTTAGCCGTGAAAGCGCACTGATCCTGAACAACATTCTGTTGTCAGTAAGCTGCTTTGTAGTGTTCATCGGGACGATCTGGCCACTTGTGGCCGAGATGCTCTTTGATCGCACGCTTTCCGTGGGACCACCGTTCTTTGACGCGGCTTTCACACCGTTCATGGTGGCGCTGGCAATTGCTTTGCCGCTCGGGTCGCTTCTGGCATGGAAGCGCGGAAATCTGACACGTGCGTCGAAGTCACTGGTGGGGTGGCTTGTGCTATCTGTCGCCATTGCCGCGCTCGTCTACGCTGTGCAAAGCGGCAACTCCGCCTTGGGGCCCGTTGGTGTGGCCCTTGGCGTTTGGGTCGTCGGTGGCGCACTTCTTGATCTGTGGTTGCGCAGTGGCCGCGACGGTTTGATGTCGCGCCTGCGCCGCATTGCGCGCTTGCCGCGCGCTGATTGGGGTAAGGCAACGGCGCATATTGGCATGGGTGTGACGATCTTTGGTATCGCTGCGATGCTGGCTTGGGAAAAGGAAGATATCCGCGTGGCCCAGATCGGCGACGCTTGGACTGTTGGCCAGTTCGAGTTCCGTCTTGATGACGTCAACCAACTGCAAGGGCCGAACTATATGACCACGATGGCCGATATGTCGGTCTGGCGCGGCGATAGGCAGGTCGGCGATCTGCACCCGGAAAAGCGGTTCTATCCTGTCGCGAACATGCCCACGACCGAAGCCGCGATTCTGAACGGTTTTGTACGCGATATCTATGTTGTCATCGGTGATCCGCAGGCAAATGGCGGCTGGGCGGTGCGCGTGTACCTCAAACCCTTTGCGAACTGGATTTGGGGCGGCGCGATCCTGATGGCGCTTGGCGGCTGCTTCTCGCTCTCTGACCGGCGTTTGCGGGTTGGTGCCGCGTCTGCCAAGAAAAAAACCCCTGTCGGGGCGGTGCCTGCGGAATGAAGCGTCTTTTGCTCATTTTTCTTCTGCTCGGTGGGCCTGTCTGGTCCGTCGAGCCCAGTGAAATTCTTGCCGATCCTGTTCTTGAGGAGCGTGCGCGGGATCTATCACAGGGCCTGCGTTGTCCGGTTTGCCGCAACGAGAATATTGATGCCAGCAACGCGGCCCTCGCCAAAGAGCTGCGGATCGTGCTGCGTGAACGACTGGTTGCCGGTGATACGGATGAAGAAGCGGTTGATTTTCTGGTTGCGCGCTATGGTGAGTTTGTTTTGCTGCGGCCGACGACCGAGGGTGCCAATATCCTGCTGTGGCTGGCGGCACCTGTGCTGCTGCTGATCGCACTGGGCGTCGGGTGGTCCACCATTCGTGCCAAACGCGAAACAGCGCCAGCCTTATCCGAGAGCGAACAAGCGGAATTGGAGAAAATACTGCGGTCGTGACGTGCCGTAGTGCTTTCCTAAACGGATCAGTTCACTAGAGTGTCGGGAAACTGTTAAGGGATCCCGCTCATGGACTATCAGGCCATTCACTTCGCCATTCGCAATTCTGTGGCAGAGATTACGCTGAACCGCCCCGACATGATGAATGCGCTCAACACGCAGATGCGCGCCGAGATTAGCCACGCCTTCAAAGCCGCTGAAAAAGATGCGCGGGTTATTGTTTTGACAGGGGCGGGCAGGGCGTTCTGTTCCGGTCAGGATCTTGGCGATGGCGGGAGTGCGGCGACGCTTGATCTGGAACGCACCCTGCGCGATGAATATGTGCCGATGCTGAAGGCGATCTTCGATTGCCGTGTCCCGACAATCGCGGCGGTGAACGGTCCCGCAGCCGGGGC
>CAYZKE010000332.1:373-4293 GCA_964478505.1 uncultured Loktanella sp. | reverse complement strand
TATTACCAATGATTACAACGCACTACGCCTCGCATCCGCGGGGCCTTTTGCGTTGGTGCAACACCACTGGAAGCACTGTGGAAGCAACAAGGTAGGGTTCAGCGCTATTGCATCCCGGCAACGGTTCGCTTTTGTTGTGAGTATCCGTATCTCTCTAGGTCAGTGTCGCAATGCCATTCTCAACAGAACGAACAGCATTGATTAAAGCGAAGCTTGATGACCGGCTGACGAACGACAGTTTGAATGATTGGGAGCGGTCGTTCCTGACTGATATGAGCGCGAAATTTGATCTTTACGGTGAACGAACAAAACTCACGACCGCACAGTATCGCAAGTTGCACCAATTGTTGGAGATCGAAAAAAAGCAGGCCAGCAAAACGTCTGCATCTATCGCTGAAACCTCGTCTGTCAAAGCTGCCTATACACCAAAACGCAAAGCTCCGACAAAGTCGTACTCTAGACGAAAAAGACCTTTTAGATCACCATCCCCTATGAGAGCGCTTTATGCGCCACAGAGAGCCATTAGAAGATCGACACGGGCAGCGATGCTACCAATCATTCTGGTGCTGGCTGTAGTGGGCTTCATTAGCTCAGCATTTGACGGGACAGGTTCATCCAGTAGTACACGCGTTCAAGCAACATCATCACCAAGTCCAATCTACCTCGTGGTGACCGGCAGTACAGTGAACCAGAGAGAGGGGCCGGGAACTCAATATCCAGTAATGGGACAGTTGTCAGAAGGAGCGCGTGTTCGGCAGCTACGGCAGCAAGCTGGCTGGACGCAGATTGCATCATCGGCGGGAACTGGTTGGATGTCGTCGAACTTTCTTTCCGGAACTCAACAAAGCAGTTCTACGAGCACAACGCGCTCGTCAACCGTACGGAGTGCGCCAGCCTCAAATCCGAACGCTAGGATAGTTCAAGCACGCAACATTCGCGTCATAGATGGTGATACAGTCACGATCAGTGGGGAGCGTGCAAATGTTCGTCTCGTTGGGTTCAATACCCCCGAAACTCGATCACCGGCTTGTGCGGCGGAGCTACAGGTTGGTCGTACTGCCACTGCTCGACTGACCGCTCTTTTGAGGCAAGCACAAACTATTGAATTTAGACGCGTCGCATGCGCGTGTCGGCCCGGCACTGAAGGAACGAGAGACTGCAATTTTGGTCGGCAGTGTGGTTCACTCATTGTTGACGGGACGGATGTTGGGCGAACACTGATCTCTGAAAATCTTGCTGTGCCTTACATCTGCGGGCGCACTAGTTGTCCGCCACGTCCGGGAAATTGGTGTCGGTAGTGTTGGCGCACACCAATTGCCGTCCCCAATCGAACAACGGCGAAAAGGATGTGGATTCTCCAACTGTTGAATTCCCGTAAACTGACTGTTCGGAAACCGTGTGTCCTACCGTTGCGAACGGTCAGCGCATCGTTACCGATTGGTCAAACTTCAAAAGGGAAACGAACATGAACAACTCTGCAAAGCTCGGGCTCCTAATGCCCGCCGTCCTAAACCCGGCAACCGCCGCTGTGATCGGCATCGCCGCAATCGCCGTGGGCATCTATCGCATGCTGCCCGATGACGAAAAGGAGGCAACCGTGGGCGTGGTATCTAGCCACGCTTCAAAGCAACTTACTCCAACCGTTGAAGCACGGTTCCCAGCCGTTGAGCTAGATGACGTTCAACGTAAGTGCGAACTGTCCGGTGACGCGCACGAAACGGCTCCAGCTAAACCACTCTCTGATGATGACCAGAGCGCGATGATCCGCAAGACAATGTCAGAGCTGGGAAAACGCAGTGCAGTGGCGAGGGCGAAGAAAAAGGCCGATCTAGGAAAGTTAAATCATTGAACCAGAGAATTTCAGTAGCAATCCCAGACTGGTGTGTGCCGCCGGACTACTTTTGCTATGGATAGTCAATTTCCAGTCCGGCTTTCCTCGCCCAAATATAAACACTGCCTTCATTAAGCTGCTGACTCAGAACCTCAAAGCCAGCGCATTCAAGTATTGCTCTGAGCGCCTGCGGTTTGATCAGTGCGTAGAACGAGTATCCACGTAAGGACTTGAGGATAAAACCATCCAGCCATTTCTGTGCAGTTGGTAGTTTTGCCATACGTGTGAAATCAGAATTTCGATATTGCACGACAAATAGGCACTCAGCATTTTCCTCTAGCTTACGTCTAATTTCAGACAAGAGTCGTTTTCGCGCTTCTATTAGCGGAATGGCAGACAGTACGTTGATGCAGAATGCCCTATCGTAACGCACCTGACTCTCAGCAAATTCGACCGTGTTGAAAACTGAGACCTGATTTGAGCCATAGAATACATCTCTTATAGAAGTTTGAATTCCTCTTAGTTTTTGTTCCCGCGACAACTGTACTTCTGAATCAACCAATGAAAGAAGCTGAGTTGAGGTTAGTAGAGTTTCAACATAACGCAGTTTCCCGCACCCATAGTCAACTGTACGGTTTACTTGTGGTAGGTCAGCAAGCATTGAAACCAGATATCTGGACGCTTGTGACGATGGTTTAGCAGCATTTTCCGATCTTATAACTATTGACCCGGGCAGTTCATAACGCATTGAACACCTTTGCCACTTCGGTACGCCGTATATCGTCCTGCAGCACTTGAGTTACTTGGCTCTCCGCATAATATGCGCTTTGAAATCGGAAAAATCGCATAAAGAGCAACAACAAGACACACACAATCAGAACCCAGCAGGCTGGTTCAAATGCTTCATTAGCCACCAAAATACACGCAGTAATTGACAGCAATAGTGAGGCTTCTAGGCAGATCCAAAACCAAGACCAGTTTGTTAAGGCTTGAGAGATAGTGTGGCTATCGATTACCGGATTTGTGCTTGAAACATATTTATAGAATGTTTTCGCCAAAAGCTGACTTCGCTCTTCTTTGAGAGTGGTGAGTTTAGTAGCCGATAGGCTCACTCCAGATCCAATCGCAAGAGGATAAACTACAAACCTTACATCAAACTCTTCTCGAATTTTGAAAAGCTTAGAGAGTAGATCATGAAGCTTGAACGCATGTGAGCAGACAGCGACTAAGACGGAAATCAGAAGTGCGGCCCCTAACTTTGCAGGAACACCCACGAGCGTATTCAGGGATTGATCAGCGAGCCATCTGTTCAGACCCTCAAGTGGGTCCTTTATCGGTGCCGCGTAAGTACTCAATATTATCAGGCAAATGAAGGTGAAAATCCCGTTATATAACGCCAGCTTTGAGAGCATTTGCTTGTAGTTGTCTACGCTGACGACCGAAAAATTGGACATGTCTTCCCTCAAAGCTTTTTCTTAGAATGGGCTCATTCTAGTGGATTTACAAAAATTTTGCACTTTGGGGTTGTATCAGGCATCTCCCACTTTACAAGCTGCAGAACTCCTTGGAATGAACCGAGCCTGCACTTACTAACTCATACCCAACGGTAGCGCGCACCCGCCTTCCCAATCCGTTCATCCAAGGCGACTGGATGTGCGGCGCTGCACCTCTGCAAAGCGCTGACATGGCTCTCCATGAATTCGTCAAATTCGTCGCTGGTCACGTCTGAAATCGCCGCGCGGGTCACAGTAGTGATGCCCGCTGCCCTCACAGGCAACGCGCACCACGCGGTCATCCATCCATTGCAGAAGCGGGCCCAGGCTGTGAGTGGGATAGGTGAGCCCATCGATGCCCGTCTGCCAGGTGCGGCGCCAGCGGGTGATCTCGTTCAGCTCCTTGAGTTCGTGCAGATATTCCCCCTCAGCGTAGTAGGTCGCGCCAAAGAGCCCCCGGCGAGCGAGCGCCCGCACCAACACGTTGGGGCGCATATAAGTGTAGTTCTCGGCCATCATATAGACCGCGTTAGAACGGTTGGCCGCCGCGACCAACGCCCGGCACTCCTCGATGGAGACGCCCGCCGTCACCTCAC
>CAYZKE010000332.1:0-363 GCA_964478505.1 uncultured Loktanella sp. | reverse complement strand
GGATGTCGCGCTCCAGCGCCATAATCGCCTGCGACGCGTGGAACTGCATCGGCGTGCCGATGACCACAGCATCGACGCCCGATTTGTCCAACATCGCCTCGTAGTCCGTGTAAGTCTCCGAAGCGCCCAACGTGTGCGCCGCCTCATCCAGCGCGTCCTCCTGAATGTCACAGATAGCGTGAATCTCCGTGGCGGCGTGCGCGTCAAAAGGCGCGCGGAAGCTGGCGCCACGTCCTACAGCGCCGACAATACCGATTTTGAGCAAGGTAGATGTGTCCATCAACGGTTCCCTCCTGATATGGGCATAGATGCGCCGGCATCAAAACTTAAGAGCCCTTGCACGATAGCCAGGATAAGTACGTT
>CAYZKE010000331.1:0-4313 GCA_964478505.1 uncultured Loktanella sp. | reverse complement strand
GGATCCGATAAGGAAATATGGGGCCGGCCGGTAGGATTTGCTCGATGTTTGCCGCAAAGAGCGTATTCCTCTCTATCAAAGTAGGATACGTACCCGTATACGTGCTCCCAAGCTCAATCTTGAGCGGTCGGCAAAAGGACTGGTTTTGCCAACCGGGCAACCCCAAGACCGCTTGGGGCGAGCCAATGAGGGAAAGGAGGCAGTGGGATGTTCAAGGGCTCGATCGTTGCCCTCGTCACTCCGTTCAGCGGGGGTGTATTCGACGAGGTGGCATACCGCGCGTTGATCGACTGGCACGTGGAGGAGGGGACCCACGGTTTGGTGCCGTGCGGAACGACCGGTGAGTCGCCCACGTTGAGCCACGCCGAGCATATGCGGGTGGTGGAGGTGTGTGTCGACGCGGCCGCGGGCAGAGTCCCGGTGATCGCCGGAGCGGGATCGAACTCGACGGCCGAGGCCGTGGAACTCACTCGACACGCCAAGAAAGCTGGCGCCGATGCCGCGCTGGTGGTGACGCCCTATTACAATAAACCCAATCAGGAAGGCCTCTACCGCCATTACCAGACCATTCATGACGCGGCGGATTTGCCGATCATTATTTACAATATTCCATCTCGGTGCGTGGTGGACATGACCGTTGGCACCATGGCGAGATTGGCGAAACTTCCAAACATCGTCGGCGTAAAGGACGCGACCCAGGATCTGTCGCGCCCAATCCAGACGCGCGCCGAACTGGGAACCGATTTCTGCCAGTTGTCGGGCGAGGACGGTACCGCGCTGCCTTTCCTTATCGCGGGCGGACATGGATGTATTTCCGTCACGGCGAACGTCGCACCCGGTCTGTGCGCGGAAATGCACAGGGCCTGGCAGGGTGGGGATGTCAAAACGGCAATGGCGCTTCAGGACAAATTGATCCCGCTGCATCGCGCTCTGTTCTGCGAAACAAGCCCGGCACCGGTAAAATACGCCGTGAGCGTGCTGAACAAATGCGGCTCCGAAGTCCGCCTTCCCCTCGTCGAAATCACCGAGGAAAGCAGGTCGCTTGTTAAACGGGCGATGGCCGCCGCTGGCGTGTTGACCTGACAGTCGTCAGGGTGTGACGGTAATGGCGGTTAAAGCGGGGAAGAAATCAAAAGGGATCGGAGACGGAAAGCTCGCGGCGCAAAATCGAAAGGCGCGCCACGATTACCTGATTGAAAACACGCTGGAGGCGGGAATTGCCCTGGTTGGCACCGAGGTCAAATCTCTTCGCCAGGGGCACGCCTCCATAACCGAGTCTTTTGCTCGGGAAAAAGCGGGTGAAATTTTTCTTTTCAACGCACACATACCGGAATACGGAGCGGCGCGTCATTTTGGCCATGAGCCAAGAAGACCAAGGAAACTGCTCTTGCGTCAGCGCGAAATCAGAAAATTGATTGGCTCCGTCAGAAAGGAGGGAATGACGCTGGTTCCTCTTTCCATCTATTTCAATGAGCGGGGATTTGCAAAGGTTGCATTGGCGGTCGCGCGCGGCAAACAAAAAGCGGACAAGCGTTCATCTGAAAAAGACAGGGAGTGGAACCGCCAGAAAGCAAGACTAATGCGACAAAAGGGTTGAGAGGAAAAATAATTTTTGCCGTTTCTATCACGTCCTCGCTCGCTCTATTGAATTAACCGAAGGTGTCGCTCTCAGGGCCGCGATAATGTTGGTGAGATGCTTCACGTCACGGACTTCAATGTCGATAAGCATATCGAAGAATTGAGATGTTCTGTTTGTTATTTTCAGATTGATGATGTTGCCGGTGTTCTTCGCTATGACGGTGGTAAGACTGCCCAAGCTGCCGGGTTCGTTGATGACGGAGAGTTGAACCCGGCCCACGTGACCAGCGGGGGCTTCGTCGTCAACCTCCCAGGACACATCGATCCAGCGTTCCGGTGAGTCGGCGAAAGCCTCCAATCCCTCGCAGTCTATTGTGTGAATGGTTACCCCCTTGCCAGTCGTGACCACCCCGACGATCCGATCTCCTGGAAGCGGGTGGCAGCAACCGGCGAAATGAACCGCCATTCCCGGGATCAGTCCCTTGATCGGAACCGCCGCGCCTTTGCTTGCCAGTTTCTTCGCACGGCCACGCGCAAGAGGGACCATCCTCTCGTACAGGCTCATTTTTCTTTTTTTGGTTCCGGGAAAAACGGTCTCGATAACCTGGCGTCCCGTAATGTGCCCAGCGCCCACCTGAGCACAAAGATCGTTCACCGTTCCCTGTTTGAAGTTCTTGAGGACACCCTCCAAGGCCTTGTCGTAGAACTCGTACCCCTCGTCACGGAACGCCCGTTCCAGGATGGAGCGTCCCAACTTGAGGTACTGCTCACGCTCCCTCGCTCGGATGTATCGCCGAATCCGAGCCCTTGCTTTTCCGGTGACGACGAAGCGTTCCCAGGTGGGCGAGGGGGTCTGTGCCTTCGACGTGATGATTTCCACCTGATCGCCGTTCTGCAGTTTTGTCCGCAGTGGCATCAGTCGTCCGTTTATTTTGGCGCCAACACAGCGGTCTCCGATCGCGGAATGGACGGCATAGGCCAAATCGACGGGGGTGGCCCCCGACGGCAGATTGATCAGATCTCCCTTGGGGGTGAAGCAGAACACCTCGTCTTGAAACATTTCCAGTTTGGTATGCTCAAGAAATTCCTCCGGCTCCGCCTCGTGCTCGAGGATTTCGAGAAGTTCCCTCAGCCAGCGATACTGACGGCCATCGGTGTTGCCAACTCCCTGTTTATACAGCCAATGCGCGGCGACACCGTATTCGGCCACTTCGTGCATTTTCAGGGTCCGTATTTGAATTTCTATCCGCTGATTTTCCGGACCCAGGACCGCCGTGTGTATTGATCGATAACCATTCGGTTTCGCGGTGGAAATGTAATCCTTGAAGCGGCCTGGAACCACCGGATAGGCACTGTGAACGATACCAAGGGTCCGGTAGCAGTCCTCCACGCTTCCAACGATCACCCGGAAAGCCATGATGTCGCAGAGTTGCTCGAAGCCCACGTCATTGCGCTGCATTTTCCGCCAAATGGAGTACGGCGTTTTCTCGCGACCAATAACTTCCGCGCTCAGCCCCGCGTCCGCCAGGGTTTGCTGTATCTTCTCCACGATACGCGGAACCAGTCCGCCACCGCGGTCGCGAAGAAATTTCAATCGCGCAACGATCGAATCCCGGGCGTGCGGATTGATTTCCGCGAAAGCGAGATCCTCCAACTCGCTTTTCATTTCCTGCATGCCGATGCGTTCCGCCAGGGGAACGTAAATATCCATGGTCTCGTGGGCAATTCGGCGTCTTTTCGCGGGGTCCGGTATATGTTTCAACGTTCTCATGTTGTGCAGACGATCCGCGAGTTTAACGAGCAGTACGCGAATGTCCTCCGACATCGCGACGACCAGCTTGCGGAAATTCTCTGCTTGCTTCGAATGTTCGGACTGCAGTTCGATGCGGTTTAACTTGGTAACCCCGTCCACCAGCCGCGCGACCTCGTCGCCGAAATGGCTCCGGACTTCATCCAGCGTCGCGGATGTATCTTCAATGGTATCGTGGAGAAGAGCGGTGATGATCGCCGCCGTGTCCAGGCGATAGTGGGTCAGTATGCCGGCGACTTCCAGCGGGTGCGAAAAATACGGATCGCCGGACGCCCGCTTCTGCGCCCCATGGGCCTTCATCGCAAACACATAACCGCGATTGAGCGCCTCCTCGTTCGCGTTTGCGTCGTACGCTTTCACTCTTTCAACGAGTTCAAACTGACGGATCATTGACGATCTCTATGCCGATTATCGGTAAGTCCAACTAAGTAACATGTTCCGGAAGTGTTCCGCTATTGTATTAATAAAAACACTATCAACAATACTTCTAAACCTGTCTCATTTATTATTATGCGCGCATTGTAACGTGGATTGGCCAATTTGATTCGCAGTTATTATTCCTAAGTACGATTCGATCGGCTTCAGCGCCTAGGCCTCGATGGGTTCGGCGATTTGGCTAGACGGCAGTCGAGCAAGCAACTCGGAGGCGCTCATGCCGAGGACGGGATGAGTCCAGTGAGGTGCCAATTCCACAAATGGCTTAAGCACGAAAGCCCGTTCGTGCATCCGTGGGTGAGGCAATCGCATCTCCGAAGGAATGTCCCGTAGTTCGTTATTGTAAATCAGCAAATCTAAATCCAGCACGCGCGCTTCATTGGTCACTCCGCGCGTACGTCCAAACTCCGCCTCCACGGCGTGCAAGACACGAAGCAACGTCTTGGAATCGTAATTAGTTGTCACTTGAAGAACGCCATTCACGAATGCC
>CAYZKE010000330.1:2757-4324 GCA_964478505.1 uncultured Loktanella sp. | reverse complement strand
CTCTAATCCAAGGTCATGTTACATCTGGATGTCCGCCAAATTGCACGTCGTAAAGCCTTTTGAACTTCCCCTCAGTTGCAATAAGATCAGGGATGCTTCCCTGTTCGACGATTTCGCCGGCCTCAAGGTAACAGATTTGGTCGGCATTCATGACAGTCGACAGGCGGTGTGCGATCACGATCGTCGTGACCCCGCGGGTAATCGTCTCTAGCGCATCACGTACGAGAACCTCGGAATGGCTGTCCAGAGCGCTGGTCGCTTCGTCCAACAAAAGGATAGGCGCCTTGCGGAGCACCGCGCGCGCGATTGAGAGGCGCTGACGCTGGCCGCCGGACAAAAACGATCCGTTCTCACCAATCATGGTATCAAAACCTTCGGGCAGTTTCTCAATGAATTCATGCGCATTGGCGATCTTGGCGGCGGCAATGGCTTCTTCGGCAGTTGCGCTCGTCCGCGCCATCAGCAGGTTTTCCATGATCGTGCCCGCGAAAAGGAAAGTATCCTGCCCGACAAACGCGATTTTTTCACGCAATGAAGCGAATGATGTGTTCCGGATGTCGTGGCCGTCAATCATCACCGCGCCTTCGGTCGGGTCGTAGAGGCGCAAAATCAGGTTCAGAAGGGTGGACTTGCCGCCGCCAGACGGTCCAACGAGTGCGGTGGTCTTGCCAGGCGGGAAGGTGGCATTGACTGACTTCAACACCTTTTCGCCATCGCCATACCCAAAGCTGACATTCTTCAACATCACTTCACCAGGCCCTGATTTCAAAGGCATGGCATCGGGAGCCTCAAGCATGGTCTGAGGTGTATCAAGCAGTTCATACATCATCTTGATGCCGATCATGCTTCGCTCAATGACGACCCGCATCTTGGATAGACGGCTCGCTGGCTCATAGGACATCAAGAAAGCAGTAACAAATGACATCAACTCACCTGCGGTGCCGGGCTTTTGCCCAAAGATGTCGACCGCGCTCAGAATAACGATTGATGCAATTGCGAGGCCTGCCACAGTATCAAGCAGCGGCATGGTCGCTGATTGTAACTGGATCATGCGGTTGTTCCGGCTTTCCACCTGGCGGACCGCAATCTCCATACGGTCGGCCATGCGAGGCTCCAGCCCAAAAGCCTTGACGACACGCGCGCCCAAGGACGTTTCTTGAACGACCTTGATAATCTCACCCATGCTGGTCATTTCTTGTTTCATCACTTCACGCACCATTTTGAGAATGCGTTGGATACCCAGCACAACGATAGGTGCGATAACGAGACTCACGAGTGACAGAACGGGTTGCTGATAGAACATCACGCAAAGCAGCCCGATCAGCGTCAACAAATCACGTACAAATCCGCTGACAATCGTGTCGATTGCGCGGCGTGCGGCTTCTGCGCTCCTTGTGACCCGCAAGAGCAGATCAGAAGATTGGTTTTCGTTGAAAAACGCCACACCTTGCGCCAGCATCCGGTGGTAAATCTGCATTTGCTTTTGCGCTACAATGCGATTTCCCGCGCGCGCCATGAGCACGGCCTGAATATACATCGCTATACCGCGAAAAGCGAAAATCAACGC
>CAYZKE010000330.1:0-2657 GCA_964478505.1 uncultured Loktanella sp. | reverse complement strand
TGTCGTGATGTGATTGGCTTACACATATTATGTTGCAAGCTGTGATGTGTTGGGTGCCTACGTAACTTGTACGCTGAGGGCAGCTCTCTTTCAGCGACGTCTATCTGCGATTTGTCAGTACGCTCGGAAGCCTTGGGCGTGTGCATTCAGTTGTAGTTGTAGTTGTAGGTTTGGGTTCGTGCGCCCTCCCACAATCAAACACATACGCCACCCCGCCCGTCACACGGTGGGGCGTTTGCGTTTTGATAGACAAACATCGTTTTCAGCGTCGTCATAACCCGGAAAGCAGTCATCTGATCACCGCACAACCTGGCACGGGCGGTCTGGTCAATGCGCCTGTGGCGCCCATCATCACCGCGCCTCACCGAACGTGCCCCCAACACAAACAGAAATCAAAACCCCAAGAAAACAAACCAATTGTCAGTCAACGATCTGGAGGAATGTCTAGCCGCCGCATCAAAGGATGCTGGCGTGATCAATTTATTTTTATGGGCACTTGCCGATAAATCCCATGTTTTGCGCCGAAAAACGCATTTCGCTCTTTTCAAGCTGGCCAGTTTTACCCACAAGTGAATGGCTAAAACACGGGGAGTTACTGTGTCTCTCTTTATCATTGTTGCATTGCCATTCTTTGGTGCTCTGTTGCCTGGTTTGATGAATCCTGCGGGTAGGACAGCCTGTGCGGGCGTCACTTTCACCGTCACGTTGGCCGCCTTTGTTGGTTTGCTGACCAACTTGCCTGCAATCTTGTCGGGGCAAGTCGTGACCGCAGGGATAGACTGGATGCCGGCACTTGGCCTGAATTTCACATTGATGCTTGACGCTTTGGGCTTCTTTTTTGCCCTGTTGATCCTTGGCATCGGTCTTCTGGTCATTGCTTATGCGCGGCAGTATCTGAGCCGCAGCGACAACATGGGCGAGTTTTTTACCTATCTGCTGCTGTTTCAGGGCGCGATGGTCGGGATCGTTCTGAGCGACAACATACTCCTGTTGCTGATTTTCTGGGAACTCACCTCACTCTCGTCATTCCTGCTGATCGGGTATTGGAAGCATCTTCCCGCAGGGCGGCAGGGCGCGCGCATGGCGCTGGCCGTGACCGGGATGGGGGGGCTTGCTATGATAGGTGGCATGCTGATCCTTGGGCAGATTGTCGGCAGTTATGACCTGAGCGTCATCCTTCAGAACCGCGACCTGATACAGGCGGACCCGCTCTATCTGCCCGCGCTCATCCTGATTTTGCTGGGGTGTTTTGCGAAATCCGCGCAATTCCCGTTTCACTTCTGGCTACCGCACGCGATGGCCGCACCAACGCCGGTATCGGCCTATCTTCACTCTGCGACCATGGTGAAAGCCGGTATTTTCCTGATGGCACGTATGTGGCCCGTTTTGTCGGGCACGACCGAATGGTTTGTGATCGTCACCACGGCCGGATTGGTGACCATGGTCTTGGGGGCGGTGATTGCGCTGTTCAAACATGACCTGAAGGCGCTGCTTGCCTTCTCCACCGTCAGCCATCTGGGTCTGATCACAATGCTTTTGGGAACCGGCACGGCGTTCGGGGCAATGGCTGCGGTGTTTCACATCCTGAACCACGCAACCTTCAAGGCTGCGTTGTTTATGTCCGCCGGCATTATCGACCATGAGGCCCACACGCGTGACATCAGGCGCTTGGGGGGCTTGCGCAGCCTGATGCCTGTGACCTTTGTCATTGTATCGCTCGCAGGTTTGTCCATGGCCGGCATCCCGTTGCTCAACGGCTTTTTATCCAAAGAAATGATGCTGGAAGAGGCCAACCACACGGTTCTGTTCAGCAGCCCGTGGTTGGTGCCCGTGCTCGCGACGATCGGCGCGTTGTTCTCGGCGGCTTATTCCTTCCGCCTGATCAGCCATGTCTTCTTTGGTCCGGTGCGCGATGATTATCCGGCCAAGCCGCATGATCCGCCTGCTGGCATGTGGTTGCCGCCTGCGCTCCTGATTATTCCCGTCGTGCTGATCGGTGTGGCCCCGTTCCTTGCCGAGCCATTCGTCAAACTGGTGACGGCTGCGGTGCTGGGCGATGCTGCGGAAATGCCGTCGGCGCATCTGAAACTCTGGCATGGTCTGGTACCGGCGCTTTATATGTCGATCATTGCCGTTGTCGGCGGTTTGACAATGCTTGCCGCCTTCAAGCCTGCCTTGCGCGTCTGGGATGCTTTGCCGCGCCCCGAGGCGAAAACGATTTTCGATGCGATCATTGCGGCAGCCGTCAAGCTGGCGCAGATGCTGGTCTTGCCGCTCCATAACGGCGCGTTTACTCGCTATGCCGCAATCGGCACCGTCACAATCGTTGTTGCCGGTTATTATGCATGGACGACCGGTACAGTGGGTGCGCCGGTTCATGCGTTGCAGACGCCTGACCCTGTCCTGCTCTCCGGATGGGGGATGCTGGTCGCCGCGACCATCGGTATGGTGTTCCTGCACCGCAACCGGTTCCTGTCACTGATCCTGATCGGGATTGTGGGGCTGATGGTCTCGATCGGATTTGTGTTCCTGAGCGCGCCCGATCTTGCGATGACCCAGTTTACGGTCGAGGTGGTGACGATCATTCTGATGCTGCTTGCGCTGAACTTTCTGCCCAACCGGACCCCTGTTGAAAGCAGCGTGCTGCGCCGGATGCG
>CAYZKE010000329.1:2706-4326 GCA_964478505.1 uncultured Loktanella sp. | reverse complement strand
ATGGTTAACCCGGTATCGCCGTATCTCATTGCCCCATACCGTTCCATGGTATACCGTCAAAAATGGGGAATATTTGGGGAACAATATCGATGGGAAAGCTCCCGCCGAATATCCTGAAAACTGCAAAACCTGGCAAGTATTCTGACGGTGGTGGCTTGTATCTTCTGGTCACTGGCAGGACAGACAAAGGCCAAGCAAAGGGCAGTTGGATTTATCGCTACACCTACCTCAAGCAGCGATACGAAATGGGTCTTGGCTCGGTGCAATCCTTGTCTCTGGCGCAGGCGCGCAGCGAGCGGGATCGCTGGCGTGAGTATAGTACCGACAAGCGACAACCCATGAACCCCATCGACGCAAAGCGGCTGCTCGAAGACGAGGCGCAAGCCGGACGCGGGGCTCGAACTCTCGCTGAGGTGGCCCCGATAGCTTTCGAGGCGATAAAGGGTACGCTGAAGGATGGCGGGGAGGCCGGACGGTGGTACTCCCCACTCAGGTTGTACGTGTTGCCGACGCTTGGCGCGAGAAAGATCGAGGACATCCATCAGAGAGACATCGTGAAGGCGCTGGAACCAATCTGGAAGACGAAGAACCCAACCGCGGTCAAGGCTTTGAACCGCTTGGGAACCGTGATGAAACATGGCGCTGCAATGGGCTTGGAGGTGAACCTGAACGCGGTGTTGAACGCAAGACAACTTCTGGGCCACCCGGGGCACAGGGTGCATAACCATCCCTCACTGCCTTGGAAGGAAATTCCCTGCCTGTATCAATCGCTGAATCCCGTCAAAACTGCCCAACGCGCGTTGATGTTTTACATTCTGACAGGCGGCGGCCCACGGATGAAGCCGCTTCGATACGCGCATACAAGCCAGTTCCAGAATGGGATCTGGACTGTCGCAGGAGATGCATTGAAGAGCCGCGTTGGGCAGGAAGCAGACTTTCGGATACCAGTCACCCGCGAAATGCAAAGACTGATTGACCTGTCACTTTCAGAATCGGAGACCGGGCATCTGTTCCCATCTCCGCGGTCGAAACCTGAGGCACCGAAAGTAATAAGCGATCAAGCCATCGAGAATATCATGAGAAATCTGGAAACGGAGTGGGGCTGGTCGGAACCTTACCGACCTCATGGATTGCGGGCCACGTTCCGGTCCTGGGCCTCCGAGATAGACCCTAGCCTTTATGCCGTGGCCGAAACAGCACTTGCCCACAAGATCGGGGGCATAGTCGAACGCACATATGCGCGCCACGACTTTCTCGATCAACGCCGCGACTTGATGGAACGGTGGGCTGATCATCTTATGGGTGGGAAAGCGCCTGCTGATCGTCGGAACCGGCCGGTGGAATGGTCGAGCGTCGGTCGCCCTGGTTTTGTCAGGAAGACATGACGTGGATGCAGAAACACTTCACTATATGCGATTATTTGGCCCGGATGGGGCCTGGATTCCACGTCCAGACTACATGATTTTGTCGGTAATGTCCGTTCCCGACTTGACTACCGCAGGCCAAAAGACACCTGACCTGATCTCGATCGAGCATCTCTACAAGACGATGCTGGCGGAGGACGAACTAAATCCGGCGGCGACCGACGGGCACCTTTCAACCTACGCGGCCAATGCGAAG
>CAYZKE010000329.1:1718-2551 GCA_964478505.1 uncultured Loktanella sp. | reverse complement strand
GAACTGGAGCGCCCGATGGTGCAAGACGGGCAGTCGAAAAGGCTTTCCGGAGGTTTCAAAGCTCTGCACATCTTCAGGCGGTGATGATTCTGAAGCGATCACTTCTGAAGGAACTGGAAGGGAGCGAAGAGAAGTGTCGCGAGTTTCTCGGCACCGCACGAGCAATCGAGAGTTTCATTGATAACAATGTTATCTCAGATTCCTTCAAATGGAACCCGCTGCGAGTCCCGGAAACGATTGAAAAAGTTTCTAAAATTGACTTTCCACGGCTTTCAGATCGGGAGTTGAAGGCAGCCGGCGTAACCTGATCCTCGGGGGACGGCAAAAAAAATCCCGTCTCCAGCATCCCAAAAAAATTCGGAACGATGAGGGGCACATTGAAACCTCTCGGAGTGACGTGAAGTGAAACACCTAACCATGAAAGAATTGCGGAAGATGCTTGGCGGTCGGGGCCGCACGACCATCTATCGTGACATCGCAGCGGGGCGCCTGCCTACGCCCACCAAAATTGGTGGGATCAACTACTTTCCCGAAGATCTGGTTCAAGCCGCGCTCCAGCAACTCCGTTCCGACACGGAATTGGCGGACTGATCGATGAGTATCAATATCTCCAGCCAAGTGTGGAAAACCGGACCGAGTGATCGTGGGGAAATGTTGGTGTTGTTGGCTTTGGCTGACTACGCCGACAAAAATGGAAAGTGCTGGCCGTCCATGGCAGCAGTTGCGAAGAAGGCGAGAATTGCGAGCGTACGCGCTACACGACGGATCGTGCGCCGCCTGGAAGATGCGTGCTATGTGACCAGGCAAGTGGGTGGGGGCCGCGGTAAGTCGTC
>CAYZKE010000329.1:0-1708 GCA_964478505.1 uncultured Loktanella sp. | reverse complement strand
TGTTAACCCGGACCCCAAAAACCGGGATTTGGAATCCGGGATTGATAAACCCGGTATTGCGAAAGCGCCAAACCCGGACCCGAGCAACACAAAACCCGGACGCCAGGGTCCCCCGGAACCGTCAGTATCCATCAAGGAACCGTCAGATACACAATCCGGTGGCTTGGAGAATGAGTTCGAAGCCTTCTGGGCTGAAGCCCCCCGCAAGGCTGCCAAGAGCAAAGCGCGGCAGGCCTATGCGAAGGCGCGCAAGGAAGTGACTGCGGAAACCCTTATTGGCGCCATGAAGGCGTATGCTCGAACTCAGGCGACCACGGATCCGCAGTACATCGCTTACCCGGCTACTTGGTTGAACCAAGGGCGCTGGACGGACGAACTGTCTGTGCCAGCAAGTGATTTCCACGACAAATTTGATAGGATGCTGAGCAATGCAGATCGCAACAACGCTTTCCTTTCCTGAGAGGATAGACCTCGTTCTGACGAAGATTAATGGCCATCTTCGCTTTTACCGGCGCCCGGACCACCTTGGGAGCGACGAGGACGCCTTAGCCTTCATTCGAAAAACGGCGGAGGTGATGAACAAGAACCTATCAGCGAACCTCGGACGTGAGGCTTTGGCGGCAAGTATTGATGCAGCCTTGCTCCGTCTCATGGAAAGTTATCGAGGCCGGGAATGGCCGACACCGGCGGATTTCGTCAGGGCGATGAAATCCGCTCCCAAGAGCGACCGAGCTGCATCAACGCTGGATGTGACAATCCAGAGTGCGCCCCTCGCGGCAAGACGTATCAGAGCAGGTGAGCCTGTTGGAGAGTCTTGGATCTACGGACGAGGTGCTATCGAGTTGCTGCGGGACCACGGATTTGTCGAACACGACCTTCAACCCTAACGCGATGGCATGTTTGAACGCGATGCTGAAACCCTTGGGCACGAGGCGGCTGTGCAAATTAGGTCGAAGCGGGAAGAGAAACATCGTTTCGCACTGGATACATATGAAGCATAGGTGGGACAGGAGTTTCTGCTGTTTCGCGCATCATGGGGTTTGCCAAAGTTGTAGAGAAATGATGAGGTTTTGGGATGGGTCGACCGAGTAATCTGGAAGTTTGGATGCGAGAGAAGTTCAGGTCTGAACCAATGGATTGGCAGGCTTTACTCGCTTGTTGGAGACCATGCCCCGCGGAGGCGAAGAAGCACCCGCACTATCGGAAATCCTGTTCGCAATGCCCCGATGCGATTTGCAAACGGATGGTCGAACTGGGCCTTGACGAAGAAGGCGATCCGCTGCCGAAGAGCGATCGCCCGGGCTGTGGAGCGAAAACCCGTGCAGGAACCCCCTGCCAGGCTGGCGTAGTTCCGGGGAAGCGGCGTTGCCGCCTTCATGGCGGCCTTAGCACTGGGCCGAAGAAACGGAAGCCGAAGGCGTGATTCCTTATCCATAAGGTTCAATTGATTGGAGCTGATCCGCAATTCTAGCTGCAAATGATGGGGATGATCGTCGTGGATTTAATCAAAGAGATCTCCATACCTTTGTTCAGATTGCGGTGAGTTCGATGCCCGCTGCCTGATACCGGGCCATGCCGTTACCAGCCGGGGCATCCCATTGGAACGACCGCGAGGCGGTGTTCAGGCGGTCATGTTCGGCGCGCGTCACATAGGCTTTAATCAGCATCTTCCCGGCGATCTGTTCGGCGTGTGCAAGATCACGGGCCG
>CAYZKE010000328.1:2526-4369 GCA_964478505.1 uncultured Loktanella sp. | reverse complement strand
ATCGGCATGGACAATTGTGCCATCAGGAACTTGCGCATGGACATGGACCGGTCACGGATCAGCACATAGAGGTAGGCCAACGTCACGACGACAGCCGCAGCCACCATCGTCCAGAAAAGCCCCCGCCCGAAGATTTCTTCGAACACGGCGAGCATCGTTTCAAGTGTAAGTTGTTCCATGATCCGTCTCCTTATGCTTTACCGCGCAACATGGCGTTATAGGTGGCTTTCAAGGCCACTTCCTTCATCAACCAACTGATCCACAACTCTTCCAAAGGCGCGATCACACCGGGGAAGGATGGGGTCAGGTTGTTGTGGTAGTCGAATTCAATCAGCATCGCACGACCGACACGTGTAATCAGCGGGCACGATGTATACCCGTCATAAATTGCACTGCCGTCACGCCCTTCTATGGCGGCGATCAGGTGATCTTCGACAACGGGGACCTGCCATTTCACGGAGGCCGCAGTTTTGCCTTTTGGCACACCGGCCACGTCGCCCAGCGCAAAGATGTCAGGATAGCGCAGGTGGCGGAGCGTCTGTTGATCAACCTCGACCCAGCCTTGATCTGTCCATTTATCCGCCCAGCTTAGGCCGGATTGGCGGATCACGTCAGGGGCGCGTTGCGGTGGAATGACGTGTAGGTAATCATACCCCATCTCTGCATCCCCGTCCGGGGTATCAAAGGTCGCAATCTTGCGGCCCGGGTCAACAGCTTTGAGCACATGACTGTAATGCGGAGTAATGCCGCGATCCTCGAACAGCATCCGTACTTTTTCCGAAACGATCGGGACGCCAAACAAGCTGTTGTTATTCGCGGCATAATGCATTTCATGCTTGCCTGCACCAGCGGTACGGGTGGCGATATCCTCAATCAGGAAGGTATGCTTGAGCGGCGCACCGGCACATTTCATCTCGGTTGCGGGGCGCGTGAAGATGCCAAGGCCACCCTCTTCGGTAAACCGCGATGCCGCCTCCCATGTTTTGGCGGCATATTGCGGTCCTGCATAAAGCGCGCCGATGCCGTTTGTGCCGACCAGATCCAGCGAAAATCCTTCGATGGCGTCGTGATCCAGCACAAGACCGGGCGCGACAATCAAGAAATCGTAAGGCAGCGATTGGCCGCCGGACGTGTCTACGGTCTTGGCCACGGGGTCGATTGCGGCGGCAGCCTCCGAGATCAGTGTTATGCCGCGCGGCAGCCAGTCCGTCGTCTGCGATTGTGTGTAAGACGCAGGTTTGAGACCTGCGGCCACCAGCGACAGACCAGGCTGATACAAATGCTCAGCGCTGGGGTCGAGGATTGTAATATCCGCCCCTTCAAGCCGTTTAACCAGCCGGTTGACCAAAGCGGTGCCAGCGGCCCCTGCTCCGATCATCACAATGCGCGCACTTGTCTGCACCATTTGCGCCTGTGCCGGGCGCACGGCGGCGGCTGTGGCAAGCCCACCTGCCGCAAGCCCGAGAAACGCACGGCGCGAAGCACTGATGTCTTTCATATCTCTCATTTTTTCTACCTCCTTTTGGGACCCGCGCGGCCGTGTCGGCGCGCGGGAATTCCAGTTGCTAGAAACTCATCACGGTCGTGCCTGGCGCAACAATCGCAGCGCCCATTGCGTCGGGTGCAGCGGCGGTGACGCCCTCAACCAGCACAGAGGCATCCTCGCCCCGACCAGGCAGATAGATCGCACAGACCTGAACTTTCAGACCTTGGTTCGCCATCATCATCTGCATCAGACCCTGCGGGCTTGCGCCACGGGGCGGCTGGCCTGCGGTTGCTGTCTCTGGTGCGTCTTGCAGGGCGATATCGCCTGCGGGACCACAGAGCAGCATTTCAGCTTCGG
>CAYZKE010000328.1:0-2426 GCA_964478505.1 uncultured Loktanella sp. | reverse complement strand
TGGAACATCAGGCGGTTCATGACCAAGGTCAGCAGCACCACCCAAAACATCAGCCCGCCCGAAAAGAACAGCCAAGACACTTCGATATAGCCAAAGTGGCTACCAGCCAGCGGCACGATGACGTTCCCAACCGCCGGAATAAACCATGCCGGTGTCATCATGCCTGTCTGGAACGGACGGTGCCCGATCCAGGCCGAAATGACCGCAAGGGCCAGAACGCCCTGCAAAGCGGTCGCAAAGAGCCACAGCGGCTCGGCGATCCCCGGGGCCACGTCAACAAGTGCCGTTGCCAAAAGCAGCAGCGAAATCGAAATGGCGGGGAAAAACGCTATTTTGACCGGATGGTGCCAGTCCTCGACCACCTTGTCCGGATGCCGTAGCGCCTTGGCCAGATAGAGCCCCGCCACGGCGGCCAGCATCAACACAGACAGCGCAAGCACCGCCATGGAAACCGTATGCGTGGCGGCAAAGGTTGTCTCGGCCGCGCGCAAGCTCAGCGTCAGCCCCATCATTCCCATGCCAATGGCAAAGAATGTGATCGGAAAGTGGGCAAGCCGCGATTGGCTTTGATAATCCGTCGTTGCGTCTGACACTGTTTTTACTCACTGGTCTTGAATTGTTGGGTTGGAGGTGCGGCAGCAAGAAGGGGAGGGCCACCGCCGCACCTCCGCCAAAATCAGGATCGACGATCCTGAATCCGGGTTGCTGAACCTTCAGCAATTGTTTGTTCGTCTTCTTTCATCTCAAGCCACATCGCGTTCATGACGGCGAAAATAGCGGCCAGCGGGAGGCCAAGAAGCCAAGCGAAATACCACATTGTCAGTTTCCTTCGTTTTGAGTTGTTACGGCCCGTCGTTGGCCATGATGCTTTCCATGGCCGCCACCTTGGCCGCCACGCTCTGCACATCTCTGAAAGGCGGGCAGATGGTTATTGGTCGATGCCCCGCTCAGTGCTTTGAAGACGGCCGTGATATCGGCATGTCCAGCAACCGTGGGCAGCAGATCTTCGTCATAAAGCCGGGCATTTTCGATTTCCGCAGCAACCCCGATGTTGCAGGCTTCTTTCAAGCTGTCGGGGATCGCATCAAACGGCTTGTCACCGGACAGATAGGCATTGGCGGGGACCTCGATCTGATAGGTGTCCATCAGTTTGACAAGCGCCGCCTGATGCCTGCGTTCGGCATGAATGATATTGCAGAACGGGCGCGTGTCTGCGCCGAACTTGTCCAGCGTCGCCGCATAGACGGCTTCGGCATGGTACTCATCATCCAGCGCCGTCAGGATCGCATTGACGACCGCAGGTGTCAGCCTGGGTGTGCTTGATGATGGTGTTGTATTGCTCATTGTTCAGTCTCCTTTACGAAGTTGCGGTTTGCGCGGGCTTCAATCGGCCCGCGCAAGCAAGCCTCAGTACACAGAGTGAGAGTTTTCCGAGACGTCTTCCTCGGTGACCTTGCCCCACAGCACTTTGTAGACCCAGGCGGTGTACATCAGGATCAGCGGCATAAAGATCGCCGTGACCACCAGCATGATGAACAACGTCAGGTGCGACGATGAACTGTTCCAAACCGTCAGTGACGATTGCGGGTCGCTGGAGCTTGGCATGATGAAGGGGAACATGGTCAGACCAACAGACGAGATCACACCGAGGATCGCCATTTTGGAAAACAGCAAGGTCGAGACTTCACGTCCGGCGCGCAGGCCAATAAAGGTCAACAGCCCGCCCATGATGCCCATCACAGGTGCAACAACAATCCACGGACGGTCGGCATAGGCCGAAAGCCAGCTTCCGGTGCGCTCGACCTCGAAGTGCAGCGGGTTGGACGGACCATTCGTGACGTAGTCACCTACGATGCGGTATCCTTCAATGCCAACTGCCATCCACAGACCCGCCAGTACATAGGCTCCCACGGCGACCAGTGCCGCAATCGAACCGATCGCACGGGCACGTGTCTGCACCACGCCCTCGGCTTTCAGCGTCAGCCACGCGCCACCGTGCATCACCAGCATGGCGAAAGACACGACACCCGCAAGGATCGAGAACGGATCAAGCAGACCAATAAATTTCGTGTACCAAGCCCCTTCGTAGATCGTGTGCAGATCGTCGGTGAAGTGGAACGGCACACCCTGGATCACATTGCCGACAGCCACCCCAAAAAGCAGCGCAGGCACCGCACCAGAGCCAAACAGCGCCCAGTCCCATGCATTGCGCCAACGCGGATCATCCCGCTTGGAGCGGTATTTGAACGCGACCGGACGTACGATAAAGGCCGCGAGAATGACAAACATCGCAAGGTAAAAGCCCGAAAAGCTGACCGCATAGAGCGGCGGCCATGCGGCAAAGATCGCGCCGCCACCCAAGATGAACCAGACCTGGTTCCCTTCCCAAACGGGGCCGACCGTGTTGATCGCCACGCGGCGCTCGA
>CAYZKE010000327.1:0-4379 GCA_964478505.1 uncultured Loktanella sp. | reverse complement strand
CGCAGCATGCTGCGGCAGGTGGTTGAGCGCGGAACCGCCTCTTTTGCAGAGGTGGAGGGCTATGCTGTAGGTGGCAAAACGGGCACTGCGGACAAACCGCGCGCCGCAGGTGGCGGATACTATGATGACAAGGTCATCTCGACCTTTGCGTCCGTGTTTCCCGCCAATGATCCGCAATATGTTCTGATCGTCACACTGGACGAGCCATCGGAAAATTCGGGGGCCGAGCCGCGCCGCACTGCGGGTTGGACTGCCGTGCCGATTGCGGCCGAAATGATCCGGCGGACAGCGCCTCTTTTGGGGCTGCGACCACAAGTAGACAGGCCTCAGCCGGTCGGTGTAACACTGACCTCAAACTGATCGAGGGCGGGCAATGAAATCACTGGCGGAACTTGGGCTGACAGCACGCGGTGGTGCTGAGGCGCAGATCACGGGGCTGGCCGTGGATAGCCGCGAGGTCCAGCCGGGGTATCTCTTTGCCGCTTTGCCGGGCGCCCGCGTGCACGGAGGCGAGTTTATTCAATACGCATTGCGCATGAAGGCTGCAGCGATCCTGACCGATGCGCAAGGCGCCGAGATTGCCGCCAAAGAGTTGGTTGGTAGCGATGTTGCGCTGATCGTGGCGCAAGACCCGCGCGCGACGCTTGCGCAAGCGGCGTCACTTTGGTTTGGCGCACATCCCGCCACGGTTGTTGCTGTTACCGGAACCAATGGCAAGACATCTGTGACGACATTTTGCCGCCAGATCTGGGAAGAACTGGATTTGCCTGGTGTGAACCTTGGCACGACTGGCGTAGAGGGCGCGTGGAACCACCCGCTGAAACACACAACGCCGGAACCGATCACGCTGCACCGTGTGCTGGCCGAGGCGGCAAAAAACGGCATCACCCATGTCGCGATGGAGGCCTCATCGCACGGCTTGGACCAGCGCAGGCTGGATGGCGTTATTTTGGCCGCCGCCGGTTTTTCGAACTTCAGTCAGGATCACCTTGATTATCACGAAACCTTCGAGGCCTACTTCGACGCCAAAATGGGGCTGTTTCGTCGCGTCCTCTCCGAGGACGGTGTCGCTGTGATCAATCTGGACGATGCCAAAGGCCCCGAGGTCGCAGCAATCTGCACCGCCCGCGGCCAGGAGGTGATCGGCGTAGGCCGCCATCCCGATGCGCGCTTACGCCTGACCGGACAGCGCTTTGATGCCACCGGGCAGGACCTGCTGTTTGAATGGCAAGGGCGCGCGCGCCAGACACGGCTTGACCTGCTTGGCGGGTTTCAGGCCGACAATGTTTTGCTGGCTGCCGCCTTGGTCATTGCAGCAGGTGCAGACGCGGCGGATGTATTCGATACTTTGCAGTACCTCACGACAGTGCGGGGCCGGATGGAGCTTGCGGCAACACGCGAAAGCGGGGCAGCAGTCTTTGTGGATTACGCCCATACCCCTGACGCGATTGAAACCGCCCTGAAGGCGATGCGCCCGCATGTGATGGGGCGGATCGTTGTCATTATCGGCGCAGGTGGTGACCGCGATGTGGGCAAGCGGCCTTTGATGGGGGCAGCTGCGGCGCGCAATGCGGATACGGTCATTGTGACCGATGACAACCCGCGCTCGGAGGACCCCGCTGCAATCAGGTCAGCCGTGATGGCGGGCGCACTGAACGCAGGCGGCACGCAAAGCATAAGTGAAGTGGGCGACCGTGCCGAGGCAATTTTGCGCGGCATTGATATGCTGGGGGCAGGGGATGCCTTGTTGATCGCGGGCAAAGGCCACGAAACAGGCCAGACCGTGGGGGACACGGTGCTGCCATTTGACGATGTGGAACAGGCCAGCGTGGCCGTCGCTGCCTTGGAGGGTTGGGTATGACCCCGCTCTGGACCTCGGCCGAGGCGGCTGCGGCGACGGGTGGACATGTCACCCAACCATGGCAAGCGACAGGCGTTTCCATTGACACGCGAACCTTGCAAAAGGGCGATCTTTTCGTGGCGCTGGCCGATGTGCGCGATGGCCATGATTTCGTCGCGCAAGCGTTGGAAAAAGGCGCTTCTGCCGCTTTGGTGACGCATGTCCCCGAGGGTGTGGCCGCCGACGCGCCGCTTTTGATCGTGCCGGATGTCCTGGATGCACTCGGCGCGCTGGGTCGCGCCGCCCGTGCGCGCACGGCTGCGAAAGTCGTCGCGATCACCGGCTCTGTCGGCAAGACATCGACAAAAGAGATGCTGCGCGCTTTGCTGGCGCGCCAGGGCAAATGCCACGCGGCAGAGGCGTCTTACAACAACCATTGGGGCGTCCCTTTGACTTTGGCACGGATGCCCGTCGATACCGACTATGCCGTGATCGAAATCGGGATGAGCAACCCCGGCGAGATCACGCCCTTGTCGCAAATGGCGCGCCCGCATGTGGCGATGGTGACGACGGTGGCAGCGGCGCATCTGGCTTCGTTCGAAAGCCTTGCGGGCATTGCCGTCGAAAAAGCCTGCATCATGGACGGGCTGGAGGCGGGCGGTGTTGCGGTTCTGAATGCGGATATCGAGACCAGCCACATTTTGCAGGATCACGCCAAGGCACTTGGTGCCAAACAGGTACTTTTCGGCGAAACCGCCGCCGACTGGGTTGTCAAAGACGTGCGCATCGCAGGCGATGTCACGGTTATCACCGCCACAGGCGATGGCGTGGATTATCTGTTCAAGCTCTCCGTCCCCGGCCGCCACTTTGCGATGAACGCCGTGGGTGTGCTTGCTGTGGTCGAGGCGCTCGGGGCCGATCCGGTGGCAGCTTCACTTGATATTGCCGCTTGGGTGCCGCCTGCGGGGCGGGGCACGCGCGAAATCATTGTCACAGATATGGCCAATGACGGCGAAAGCCTCGAGCTGCTTGATGATGCTTTCAACGCGAACCCCACATCGCTTGCCGCGTCACTTGAGGTGCTCGCGGCGTCCTCACCGTCAGATAACGTAGGGCGGATCATCAAGGGGCGGCGTGTGGCGATCTTGGGTGATATGCTGGAACTGGGCACCGCCGAGGTCGCAATGCACCGCGACATGGCGCAAAACGAACACCTGAAGTCACTTGACCTGATCCATTGCGCGGGTCCGCTTATGCGCCACCTCTGGGAGGCGCTGCCGGAAGAACAACGGGGCCGCTGGGCCGAAACGGCAGCGGAGCTTGTACCGCAAGCGTCGCAACTGGTGGATGCCGGCGATGTCGTGCTGGTCAAGGGCTCAAAGGGCAGCAAAGTCAGCCTGATTGTTGACGCCATCCGAAAACTGGGGCATCGCCGCCTGTAACAAGATTAAGGTATCAAAATGCTCTATTGGCTTACGGCACTTTCGGACGGCGGCGACTTTTTCAACCTGTTCCGCTATATCACTTTCCGTGCAGGTGGGGCGTTCATGACAGCGCTGCTGTTTGGCTTTATCTTTGGGCCTCCGCTGATCAACGTGCTGCGGCGCAAGCAGGGCAAGGGTCAGCCGATCCGTGATGATGGCCCCGAAGGACATTTTGTGAAGGCAGGCACGCCAACGATGGGTGGTTTGCTGATCGTGGGCGCGCTGACATTCTCGACGCTGCTTTGGGCGCGGCTGGATAACCCTTTCGTCTGGATGGTGCTGTTCGTCACGCTGTCTTTCGCAGCCATCGGTTTTGCGGACGACTATGCAAAGGTGTCCAAGCAGAACACCTCGGGCGTGTCAGGCAAGGTGCGGATTTTATTGGGAATTCTGATCGCAGGCATCGCGGGATATTGGGCGGCTGCCTATCATCCCGATGATCTGACCAACCAGCTGGCGCTGCCGATCTTCAAGGATACTCTGATCAATCTGGGCATCCTGTTTATTCCCTTCGCGATTGTGGTGATTGTCGGGGCGGCCAATGCGGTCAACCTCACCGACGGGCTTGATGGGCTTGCCATCATGCCGGTGATGATCGCGGCGGGGACCTTTGGCGTGATTGCCTATGCTGTGGGGCGCACCGATTTTACCGAGTATCTGGATGTGCATTATGTGCCGCAAACCGGTGAAATCCTGATCTTTGCCATGGGCCTGATCGGGGGCGGTCTGGGCTTTTTGTGGTACAATGCGCCACCGGCAGCGGTCTTTATGGGCGATACAGGCTCGCTTGCCTTAGGTGGCGCGCTTGGCGCGATTGCCGTGGCCACCAAGCACGAGATCGTCCTCGCGATTGTAGGTGGGCTTTTTGTGGTCGAGGCGCTCTCGGTCATCATTCAGGTGCTTTATTTCAAGCGCACCGGCAAACGCGTGTTCCTGATGGCTCCGATCCATCATCACTATGAGAAAAAAGGCTGGGCCGAGCCACAGATCGTGATCCGCTTTTGGATCATCTCGCTGATCCTCGCGATGATCGGCCTTGCGACGCTGAAGGTGCG
>CAYZKE010000326.1:0-4382 GCA_964478505.1 uncultured Loktanella sp. | reverse complement strand
CAAACGTCGAGGCGATTGCCCGCGAACAGCGCGTCTCTGCGCCAGAGTTTTCCGGTGTAACCGACGATGGCGCCGTGATCGTCGTATCCGCGGCAACAGCGCGACCCGATACGGACCGTCCCGACACGATGAGCATCAATGACATGCGTCTGCGCATGGACAACGCCGATGGCAGCAGCGTTGAGGTGACAGCGACTGAGGGCGAGGTTGACGGACGCGGCCAAATTGCGCGTTTTCTTGGCCTTGCCCGGCTGATCACGTCGGACGGGTATCAAATGGAAACCAACGGATTGATCGCCGAGCTTGCAACGGGGCGCATTACGTCTGACGGCCTATTGGAAATCCGCGCCCCATTCGGGGACCTGACTGCCGGAAAAGTCACTTTTCAGTCGGCCATAGACGGCAAAGCGCAGGAGATACTGTTCACTGACGGCGTTCGCCTGCTATATAACCCCCAAACACCGTGATGAAGGACACTGCATCTATGCTGAAAAAGATCGCATTTTGCGCAGCTCTTTCATTCATGTTGCCGCTGGCGGCCCATGCCCAGACCAACATCAATCTGGGCGGCATGGAGGTTGATACAAGCGCAGCTGTCGAAGTGACCGCCGACAGTCTTTCGATTGATCAGGCCAATGGCTCTGCCGTTTTTGATGGAAACGTGATGATCGTTCAAGGCGATCTGCGCCTGACGGCTGGCCGGGTCGAGGTGATCTATGGTGCGGATACTTCAGAAATCGCGCGCCTTCTTGCATCTGAAGGCGTCACTTTTGTGACCGCCGATGAAGCCGCCGAAGCACAGCAGGCCGATTATGATATCGCCAGCGGCCTTTTGGTGATGACAGGTGACGTGTTGCTGACGCAGGGGCCGAGCGCAATTTCGGCCGGTCAGATGACAATCAACGTCACCGATGGCACCGCCACAATGGAAGGGCGTGTGCGCACCGTTCTGCAACAAGGTGGTAACTGATGCCTGATGCGCCGCAACTCAGCATCAAAGAGGGTGACGTAGGACTGCACATCGTCAATTTGCGCAAAAGCTATCGCAAGCGGCCGGTGATCCGCGATGTCAGCATTGATCTTGGCCGGGGTGAAGTGGTGGCGTTGCTGGGGCCGAATGGGTCAGGCAAGACGACCTGCTTTTATTCCATCGCCGGGCTTGTCACCCCCGAAGGCGGCCGCGTGATCATTGATGGCCGTGATGTGACGACCTTGCCGATGTACCGCCGCGCACAGCTTGGGATTGGGTATCTGCCGCAGGAAATGTCAATCTTTCGGGGCATGTCGGTCGAGGACAACATCATGTCGATCCTTGAAATCGCGGTCCCCGACAAACACCGCCGTAGAGAGCGGCTGGAAGAACTCTTGTCTGAATTCTCGATCGAACATCTCCGCCGCGCCTCGGCGATGGCACTTTCGGGTGGCGAACGCCGGCGGGTCGAGATCGCGCGCTGCCTTGCCGCCGGGCCCAAATACGTTCTACTGGATGAACCGTTTGCCGGCGTTGACCCGATTGCAGTAGCCGAAATCCGACATTTGGTGGCTGACCTTAAGAACCGCGGCATCGGTGTTTTGATTACGGACCACAACGTGCAGGAAACACTTCAAATCGTCGACCGCGCTTACATCCTGCACGATGGCAAAGTCCTGATGAGCGGCACGACCCAAGAGGTGATCAAGGATGAAAACGTCCGCCGCGTCTATCTTGGGAACAACTTCCGCGTAAACTGATTCTTTTGCGCCGTTAATCTTTGCATCATTGACAACTGACCACGATTCATCGCCAAATAGAGGTGATGACAAACCCGTTTTCTTTCCCCGCATCTATGCCGGCCAACAGCCGACCGATGTGGATAAGGTTAACGATAACGGGGTGTTATCGTGATCCACTCATATAACTTTGCTTTGGTTTGCCGCAAAATCGGCAAAGATCCTTGTTCTGTTATGATCCAATAAAGGAGATACGATGCGTTACCAAATCAGTGGAAAACAAATCGACATTGGCGCAGCGCTACAAACTCATGTGCAGACCGAGTTGGCAGAAATTCTGAGCAAATATGCCGGGCGCCCGACTGAGGCCTATGTCGTGTTTTCGAAATCAGGCCACGAATATGTCTGTGAATCCGTGGTGCATCTTTCAACCGGTCTCAACGCCCAGGCGACAGGCAAGGCAAACGAGATTTACGCCGCTTTTGATGCAAGTGCCGAGAAAATGGACAAACAGCTGCGGCGCTATAAACGCCGTCTGAAGGATCACCACAAGGAACGATCACAGCCAGTTGAACTTTCGGACGCCGGATCATATATCCTCGAATCAAGAGAAGAGTCTGATGAGGATGGACAAGACTCGTTCAATGCAATGATCGTTGCCGAGATGGAGACGAAAATCCCTTCACTGTCTGTCGGTGAAGCGGTCATGCAGATGGAAATCGCCAGTGCTCCGGTCTTGGTTTTCCGGAACGAGAAACATAACGGGGTGAACGTCGTTTATCGGCGGGACGACGGAAACATCGGATGGATCGACCCACGTAACTCGGGTTAGACCAACATATCAATTGAGAGACGCAATCAATGCAACTTGGCGATATTCTGAAGGCGAGTGCTGTAAAGACTATTTCATCTTGCACCAGCAAGAAGCGTCTCTTTCACGATCTGGGCGAACTTGCTGAAGCCAGCTATGGCATCAGCGCGTCCAGCGTGATCGAAGCATTGATGGATCGCGAAAACCTTGGGCCAACAGGTGTGGGCCAAGGCATCGCGCTGCCTCATGCGCGCATGGCAGAGGCCAAAGGTGTTTTTGGCCTGTTCCTGCGTCTTGAAAAGCCGTTGGATTTCGATGCGGTTGACCGTCAGCCTGTGGACCTTGTTTTCGCGTTGATCGCCCCCGAGGATGCAGGTGTTGAACACCTCAAGGCGCTGGCATTGGTCTCACGCACGCTGCGCAATACGTCGGTTTGCGCCAAGCTGCGCGCCAATCAAGACGCCAATACCCTGCACACAATCCTGACTGCGGTCGAATCGACGCAGGCAGCCTAGCGCCAGTTTTCGAACCCGAAAGCCGCATAGTCGCGCGTATATGCGTCGCGCGCAGCGGCCTCGAGCGTTGGATCATAGATCGTCGCAAGCCGCCCTTCCCACCGATGCGCCGTATCCGCCAGCGTCGGCGCTTGCGCCAGACCGACCTGCCGCGCCACAAAGCCAAGGTCTTTGGCCAAAGTTTCCTCGCGCAGTATGTGATCGGGCAAGGCGAACTGCGCCATACCTTGCAAGAGCGTCAGTTGGCTGGCCCATGACGGATCAACGCGAATGCTGGTCTGTCCGGCGAGGTTTGTTTTGAGGAAATCCAGAAAACCCGCAAAGGCACGCCGGTGATCTGTGTCCGAATAGGTGCCGGGGTCAGCAAGGTCTGGCGCTGCCTGAGGCAGCGCAAGCTTATGCACCCTGATCAGGTTCGCACGAATTTCAGGCAGGCTTTGCGGGCCATCAAGCAAGATCCGGTCGCAAAATGCGGCATGTGCACGGGCAAGCGGATGCCGCAAAACCGCAAAGCTGCGGTGTGTTTGATGGGCTTCCTGCCACATCCGTAGCGACTTTTGCGTGAACTTCCTGATCAACGCCTCAGGCTGCGCATGATCCAGATCGGCCAACCATTTCCGCACAGCGTGATCCGGGCCAGACCGCAACGGCATATACAAAACACCCGACTGCGGTGCGGCAACATAAGACGGGATCGCAGGACCACGGTTCGGTTCAAAATGCGGGGTCCGCCCCAGATCAAAGCGATCGAGGCGCGCCACAGCAGATGTCATCTCATCATAGTTACTTACCCGTTCCTCAAGGGGCGCAGGGTTTTGCTTTTTGAGCTTCTTGTTGACATTGGGCAGCCGCGCTTCAACCCCGAGGAACTGTGCCAGACCGTTCAGCACGTCGAGATCGCGCAGGTCATCATAATTGATATAAAATGCGGTTTGACCACTGGTTTGCAACGCCCGTTGAACCCGTACCTGAAACGCCTGTATCGCCTCAAGATGTGCTTCAAAGGCAGCTGGATCGAATGTGATGGATGTTGATTTCGAATGCGTGGCATTCGTCAATTTCCACTGCCCCGTAGCCTGCGCAATTTTCCAGCTGACAAAGCTATCCAGCGGATTGCGTGTCAGGATGATTTTCGCACAGCGCGGATCATCAATGCAGGTGTTCAGAATGCGTGGATCATGATCGTGAAAAAAGCGAAAACCGGCCAGACCATCACTTTCCCTGATCTTCCCAAGCAAGGCAGAGGGATCTTTTTCGCGGGCATCCCTGTCGATGCCAAGCAGAGCGTCAATCTTGGGGTAGCCTACAAAAGACGGGTTAAACGCCTCACCGTGGCAGGTGACGCC
>CAYZKE010000325.1:0-4389 GCA_964478505.1 uncultured Loktanella sp. | reverse complement strand
AATGTTCACTAGGTATCCGTGGACATCTTCCTCGTCCGAGTGAGCCAGAAATACGCAGGACAAGCTGTCCCCTCGTGCCCCTGTCCTGCGTGTTTCCTATTTCGGACGGTTCAAGAACAGCAAGCCCATGCAATCCGAATTCAACACATCGGCCAGCCTCGCCATTCATGTGGGGTCCGTAGGAAATCGCTTGGGGTGCGTTTGGCGCGGTAGAGAATTCGTCCCAGGATGCTGACCAAGGTTAGTGCGGCTTTCGGCACGGCAGGCGATGAAGATACAAGCGCCGGTCTGCGAAAATGGCAAAAAGTCATCTTCCGGACAGGCGCACCTCATAAGGACAAATACCATGACCAAATTCACTGGGATTTTATCTGCGGCAACCCTGATCGCCTTGGCCGGCTGTACCTACAACGACGGCATGGCGAACCAACCGGCAACGGGCGCAATCATCGGTGGCGTGACGGGAGCGGCCATTGGCAACGCCATCGGGGATGATACCCGCTCAACCATCATCGGCGCTGCAGTCGGGGCCGCAGTTGGCGGTGCCATCGGCGCCGATATGGCCCGACAGGAACGCGAATTGAACCAGCAACTGGCAGGCAGCGGTGCAATCATTACCAACACCGGCAGCCAACTGCGGGTCATCCTGCCCGAGGGCGTGACCTTCGCGACAGGCTCCGCCACGGTGGCCACCAGTTTCCTGCCCGCCCTGAACGGGGTCGCCCGTTCGCTGAACGCGTATCCGAATTCCACCGTTCGTGTTGTCGGCCATACCGATAACGTCGGCTCTGCCGCCTATAATCAACAGTTGAGCCGGGATCGTGCGTTGGCCGTTGCAAACATTCTCGTCATGGACGGCGTCTCTGCTTCTCGGATTAGCTATTCCGGTCGTGGCTACAACGAGCCGATTACGACCAACAACACTGCTGTCGGCAGGGCGCAAAACCGCCGGGTCGAAATCGTGATTACGCCGACGAACTGATCCGCATCAGCACGCAAGCGGCGTTAACGCGGCAATACATTCTATGGCCACCATTCGTTTGGTGGCCACAACCCTCAGAAAGGAACACCCAATGGACAAGGATCGGGTCATCGGCTCTGCAAAGGTCGTCAAAGGCAAGGCAAAGGTTGCAGTCGGCAAGGCAATTGGCGACGCAAAGCTCGTCGCAGAGGGCGAGGCCGAAAAGGTCAAAGGCAAATCCCAGAACGCCGTCGGCAGCATCAAGGATGCGATCCGTGATGCATAGAAGCTGCGCAACATGCCCGCCCGGCTTTTTGGAAGCGAGGGTGACCGCAGCAAGTTTCCTTCGCGGCAACGGACCCGCCTTTCACGCGAGCCCAACATCCCAGCAAGGAAATTGTCGATGAGCCGGAATTTTCTTCTCCTTTTGGTCGGAGTGCTCACCGTTTGCGCCGTCGGCGCGGGCTATCTCTATTATCAGGAACGCCAAAGTGGCATCGAAATCCAGATCGACGAGAAGGGCCTGACGATCGAAGGCAATTGAAGCGCATTGCCTCATAACGAACACGTCACCATCGGGACCCGTCGCATGACGCGCAGCACCCCATCAAAGGAGAAATCAAAATGTCACTCGGTACGATCCTCGTAATTGTCCTTATCGTTTTCCTTCTGGGCGGATTTAGCGGGCGCTTTGGCGGCTATGGCTATGGCTTTGGTCATGCCGGTGTCGGCGCGCTTGGTACGGTGCTCATTATCGTGGTCATCCTGCTTCTGCTTGGGCGCATCTGACCGCAGGCACACATGCAGCGACGTCAAGGAAGAAACGGTTCCCTCGGATCCATATATGACGGGTCAAACTGTGCGAAACTGGCAAGCTTATTATAGTCAGTGAAGGTCCCCTGCCCGTCCCGAAACGTCACCATGCCCGCTTCGCGCAGTTGCCGCAGGACCCGATTGACATGAACGGCGCTCAGCCCAAGCGCATCGGCCATGTGGTATTGCGTCAGTGGACAGGCAAAGCCGTCCTTGCTGCCCAGTCCGACCAAAGCGAGCCTTGCGCCGAGTTCCAGCAAAAAATGCGCCATGCGTTCGACGGCATTACGGCGTCCCACATCCACCAGATGCTCGACCACCATCGCCTCGTCGCGGGACGCGGCCCAAAGTACGGCCGTCGAAAGCCGGGGCGACTGCGCGAACGCGTCCAGAAGGTCTGTGACAAAAATTTCCGTCACTTCGATATCTGTCACAGGCTCGATGCTGTGATCCGACACGTTCAAAAGGACGCTGCGCAGCCCCAGGAAATCACCGGGGATCTGGAAATCCACGATTTGCCGCTGCCCGTCCTCAAGGATCTTGTAAGAGCAAGCCCAGCCAGAGGCGAGAATATAGGCGGCCTGGTCCGATTGCCCCTGATGCACGAGATCACGCCCCGCCACAAAGGTGCGGCGGCGCTTGTGCAGTGACGCAAGCACGGACAATTCGGGGTCCGACAGGGCCACGAATGTGCCAAGCTTGCGAACGAGTGGAGTCATTTCCATTGTTCGCCTTTTTTGGTTTCTTGCGAAGTCCTAGCAAAGAAAACAGACCTGCGACTGACATGTATCAGTCCAGCATAGCACATTTCTTGAAAGACTATTCACAGATGGCAGGTGCAGTCGCAGCCCGTCCACTTGGCGGAAAGGTCAAAACCCCCATGACAGATAACCATTCAGATGCAGGCTTGGCAGCGCTTTCGATTTGCGAGGCACTGCTTCTCGCGCTGAATGACGCGAACATCCTGCCCGAGACAGAAATCATGGGTGTTCTCAGGGATGCCGCCGCGACCCATGAAAACGCGGTTGGGTCCAAAGGCGATGTCGCAAAGCACCGCGCTGCAGCGGCACTGATCCGTCAGATTATCGCCGGAGGGAATTCGGTGCGCCGGACATGACTTGCACATGCTGCACTCGGGTCGGGCGATCAAGGTGCGATCCTTGCGGGCCGAATATCAGCATTTAAACCCAGCGAAAGAAGAGAATCCATGAAACATCGTGAAAAATCGGCCGCTTCGCCTTCGAACGGATCGCAAGCTGTGACAGACGAAACCAGCAAGCACAGCGCCCAAACACCTGCACAGGACAAACCCCGCGCGGCTGCCGACAGCAGTGCAAAGACCGACCGCCCTGGCGCTGATCTTGGCGGATCGTCAGGTGATACACATGCCGGTACAGGCTTGGGACTTGGCAATAATTCATCTGACACAGCCGGTGACAGACGGCTGCCTGGCCGCAGGCTTGATAACGACCTGACCATCCCGCGCTGGGGTGGGCCCGCGCCTCATGGCAAGTCCAAGCCTGCCAAGAAACCCTCAGGGGGTTAAACGTAGGATGTGATGAACGCCTTTTTGCACAGCACGCTTCGCTGTGTCTTATCGGCGCGTTTGGAGCAGACACTCACGACTGGACGGGGTGCGCCGCCATCATCGTGCCTGCCGAACGCAAAGCAGCGCTTTCCAGCCTGATCGCATCATGAAGGCGCATGATTGTGTCGCGATCCGATGTTGGCGCTGCGCGGCTGCATCTGTCCATCACATCCAGCAATCGTGAGACTAGATCGTCATCTTTGATGCCATATCTGGAAATCGCCGCGAAGGCCGCACAGGCCAAATCTGCAAAGCTAACCGGCTCAAAGACAACGCGCAGTTCCATGTCCTCATCCTTGATCCGACCTGACGGGAACTGCCGATCTGCCAGGCGCCCAAGGACCTCGCCCAGCCGGTCAAGGCAATAGAGCGCGGTTGTCGGATCGTTGACCCCCGGCGACAAGGCACGTTGCGCAATTTCCACAATCCGCCTGAGCGAGAACGCGATATCGTATGCAGGCGTGCGCTCGGGACCAAGCGAGAACGCAGCGCGAAGATCATCTGCGACAGCGTCGGAGACCCGACCATAAGGCGCTGCAACGACAAGCGATGCGGCACCGGAAACAAAATCGCCGGTCCCAGCCTCAACCCGAACAACAAGATCGTGGTCGATGGCGACCTGCAAAAGACTTTCCAGATCAATCGACTGGATATAGCCGCTGACCGACGCGCCAACAGACCGGTGGTCATCTTCAAAGTCAGGCGGCAGCGCCTCTGCTATCCGCTTTGCTGGAAAATGGTCTGACGTATGGCCCTGCTCAGGGAAAACGCGCCCTACAGTCTTGCAGGCCTCTGCCGCGAGGTTGCTCAGTATGGTTTCAATCCGGATCGAGGTTGCAATGTGGTGGATGAAGTAGATTAGCGTTGCAAGGCTTGAGACTGCCAGGATCATACCGACAGTCACAGCGATGACCGGCACGAAACTGCTGCTACCGCTGCCTTGAACAGAGGCAAGGACCAACAGGCAATAGACGAAGGTCGACAGAAACGTACCCAGGACAATCTGATTTCCGCGGTCACGCATAAA
>CAYZKE010000324.1:2272-4401 GCA_964478505.1 uncultured Loktanella sp. | reverse complement strand
CAGCGCCTCGCAACAGAGGCCCTCCGCGGCCTTGATCGTGCCGACCGGATGCTGAAGCCTTACCTGAAGAAAACGCCCCCCGATCATGTAATGAATGCCCTGCGTCTTGGTGTCATTGAACTGTGCAGTGGCGAGGCCGCGCACGGTGTCGTCAACGCCTATGTCGAAATTGTCGCCCGCAACAAACGCACGCAGGCGATGAAGGGCCTGACAAACGCCGTGCTGCGCAAAATCGCCGAGGAAGGCCCCGAAGGCTGGGCCAAGCGCGCCGTTCCGCTGACCCCGGGCTGGTTGCGGCAACCGCTGGTCGCCGCGTGGGGGCGCGATGCGGTGGCCGGTATGGAAGCGGCGCATTTCGCAGGCGCGCCGCTTGATCTGACCGCCAAAGGCAACGCGGAAGCGGTTGCCGCGGCGGTTGGCGGAACAGTTTTGCCGACAGGCTCTGTCCGTGTGCCAAATGCGGGACAGGTGTCGTCCCTTGCAGGATATGCCAGCGGAGACTGGTGGGTACAGGACGCGGCAGCGGCTATGCCCGTGAAACTGCTCGGCGATGTCAAAGGGCTGAGAGTGCTTGACCTTTGCGCAGCACCGGGCGGCAAGACCATGCAATTGGCGGCTTTGGGCGCAGATGTCACGGCGGTGGATATCTCTGACAAGCGGATGACGCGGGTCAGCGAAAACCTGACCCGTGTGGGATTGACCGCAACTTGCGTGATCAGCGATGCCTTTGAGTTTAATGAGGGCGGATTTGATGCCGTGCTTCTTGATGCCCCCTGCTCGGCAACCGGCACCATCCGGCGGCATCCTGATCTGCCCTATGCAAAGGACGGTTCCGAATTTGGCGCACTCATTGACCAGCAGGAAACGCTCATTGATCACGCCCTCACGCTTCTGAAACCCGGTGGGCGGCTGGTGTTTTGCACCTGTTCGCTGCTGCCTGATGAAGGCGAAGTGCAAGCTGAGGAGGCGTTGGCACGGCACGAAGGTCTAACCATTGACGCAGACGCGCTGCGCATTGAGGGGATCGACCCTGACTGGATCACGGCGGAAGGCGGCCTGCGTCTGCGCCCCGATTTCTGGCCCGATCGCGGCGGGATGGACGGGTTCTATATGGCGGTGATGCGAAAGCCTGCGTGACTTAGCGACAACCATTTCCTATGGTCTGGACAAAATAGTCCCGTAAGAGTGCAAACCGAGGCTGCAGGAATTGGCGCAACTCACAAAATGGCAGCAACGCCGCAGGCGCATGATGCACCGGTTTCATGCGCGCCGCGCCGCGCGTACCGCTGTTGCGACGGCATTCGTAACCCTGCCGGAACCACACACAATCGGTATTGTCGCGCGCGGTCAGCAACTTATTGCGGGTAAATTTCTCTTCTCCGGTCTGTTTGTCGAAGGAAAAGAACACAGCATCTGGGATATCGCCGACGCCTACCCCGAGGTGTCGGACGAAATACAAGGGTGCGGCTGGTTGGATGATCTCGCGGCGGTCGGGGACGAGGCTGCACGCGCCTTAGCGCGGACATGGGTGCAGGGATGGATCGACCGCTACGGTGACGGCCGCAGTGACGGCTGGACACCCGGGGTGACAGGGCGCAGGCTGATGCGGTTGATCAACCACGGCCCGTTTGTGCTGCGGGGGGAGGACAAGACAACGTCCTACCGTTTCTTCCAAAGCCTTGCGCGTCAGGCACTTTTCCTGTCACGCCGCTGGAATGCCACCGAACCGGGTGTGCGCCGCTTTGAGGCACTGGCAGGCATCATCTATGCCAGCCTCTCTCTCAAGAGTATCGACCACTATACCGCACCGGCGTTACAGGCATTGGCCAAGGATTGCGACACCGAGATCAGCGCAGACGGCGCGATTGCAACCCGCAAACCCCAGGACCTGCTTGATATCCTGAGCCTGCTGAACTGGACAGCCCAGTCATTGAAAGACGTGGATCACGCCTGCCCGCCAGAGCTGAGCAACGCCATTGCACGCATCACGCCCACCTTGCGGGCCCTGCGCCATGCCGATGGCGGCTTGGCGCGATTTCACGGCGGTGGAAATGGCGTGGACGGACGGCTGGATGCCGCCTTGGTCGCGTCAGGCATCAAGACACCACCCGCAGGTGAACGGCATATGG
>CAYZKE010000324.1:0-2262 GCA_964478505.1 uncultured Loktanella sp. | reverse complement strand
CGTCAACTGCGGGTCCGGTGCCCGTTTCGGAGAGGAATGGCGCAGGGCTAGCCGTGCCACACCCAGCCACTCCACCATGATGATCGAGGGCGTGTCGTCATCGCATCTTGGCCTCAGAGGGCGCGGGATTGCCGGTGCGGAGCTGTTAACCGAATTGCCAACGCGGGTAGACTGCATCCTTTCGGAGACGGGACAAACCCGCAAACTCGAGCTATCGCACAACGGCTATCAACCGTCACACGGGCTTACCCATGCGCGAACCCTGCAACTTTCGATGGATGGCCGTACGCTTGAAGGCGAAGACATGCTGACAACGCTTGGCCCCGAAGACGAAGCGGCCTTTGATGCCGCACGGGCGCGCGGCAGCCTGCCCTATATCGTGCGGTTTCATCTTCACCCGGATGTTGAAGCGGCGATAGATACCGCAGGTACGGCCGTATCTCTGACACTGAAATCCGGCGAAGTCTGGGTTTTACGCCACGATGGAGCGGCGAAACTTGGCCTGACGGCATCGGTTTATCTGCAAAATCACGAATTAAAGCCCATTGCCACACAACAGGTGGTTTTATCTGGTTCCGCAATGGCCTATGCGACGCGTGTCCGTTGGTCCTTGGCCAAAACGCAAGATACGCCCGCTGCTGTGCGCGATGTTGTGCAGGCCGATCCACTGGACGCCGTTGATTAGCCTTCAAAGGACCCACATGACCGATCTTGTCCCACTGCGCCGCGCCCTTCTGTCTGTCTCTGACAAAACGGGGCTAATTGATCTTGGCCAAGCGCTTGCTGCGCGTGGTGTTGAACTCTTGTCTACCGGCGGCTCCGCAAAGGCGCTGCGGGATGCGGGACTTGAGGTGCGCGATGTCGCGGATGTCACCGGCTTTCCCGAAATGATGGACGGACGGGTCAAGACCCTGCACCCTGTGGTCCACGGCGGTCTTCTCGCGCGCCGCGATCTTGAGGCGCACCGCGATGCGATGGTGGAACATAACATCGGGCCGATCGACCTGCTGGTGGTGAACCTTTATCCCTTTGAAGAAACGGTTGCCAAAGGTGCCGATTTCGAAACTTGCATCGAAAACATCGACATCGGCGGCCCCGCGATGATCCGCTCTGCCGCCAAAAACCACGCGTTCGTGACGGTCGTGACGGATGTGGAAGATTACGCTGCGCTTTTGGCGGAGCTTGACGCCAACGAAGGCCAGACCACGCTGGCCCTGCGCCAGCGTCTGGCACAAACTGCTTACGCCCGCACAGCGGCCTATGACACTGCCGTCAGCACTTGGATGGCAGGCGCGATTGGAGAGCAAACACCGCGCCGCCGGTCGTTCAGCAGCACCTTCAAGCAGGTGATGCGCTATGGAGAAAACAGCCACCAGTCGGCCGCGTTTTACACAGATGGCACCGACCGCCCCGGCGTCGCCACAGCCGTGCAGCATCAAGGCAAAGAACTGTCTTATAACAACATCAACGACACGGATGCCGCCTTTGAGCTGGTGGCCGAATTCGACCCTGCAGAGGGCCCTGCCGTCGCCATCATCAAACACGCCAACCCCTGCGGTGTGGCGCGGGGTGCGACGTTGCTTGAGGCCTATCAACACGCCTTTGATTGCGATCGCACCAGCGCGTTCGGCGGCATTGTTGCCCTGAACCAGCCACTGGATGAAGAAACCGCGAAAGCCATTGTCGAGATCTTCACCGAGGTCGTAATTGCGCCCGGTGCCTCTGATGCGGCCAAGGCTGTGTTTGCGGCCAAAAAGAACCTGCGCTTGCTGACCACGGATGGTCTGCCCGATGTGAAAGCCCCGATCACCACGTATCGTCAGGTCGCGGGCGGTATGCTGGTGCAGGACAAGGACACCGGATACGTCGGATTGGATGATCTGAAGGTTGTGACCAAGGTTGCACCAACGGACGAACAGATGGCCGATCTGCTGTTTGCCTGGAAAGTTGCCAAGCACGTGAAATCCAACGCCATCGTCTACGTCAAAGACAAGGCCACCGTCGGCGTCGGCGCAGGCCAGATGTCACGTCTGGACAGCGCGCTCATCGCCGCCAAAAAGGCCGAGCGTATGGCCGAGGCGATGGGTCTGGACACGCCGCTGACCAAAGGCTCTGCCGTGGCGTCGGATGCGTTCTTCCCCTTTGCGGACGGTCTGATGGAGGCCGCCGCCGCTGGTGCGACCTGTGTCATCCAGCCCGGTGGCTCCATGCGTGACGACGAAGTGATCGCAGCCGCCGATGAGGCCGGCATCGCGATGGTCT
>CAYZKE010000323.1:0-4415 GCA_964478505.1 uncultured Loktanella sp. | reverse complement strand
GCTTGAGCGGTGCGCGAAGCCGCGAGGGTGCGTTGTGCTGCATGATGCCCGCCGAGCCTTTGGCACAAAGCACGCCTTGGTTCACGGGATGGTCCTTGTTTCCTTCGATATAGGCGACCTTGCCGTCCTTCATATGCACGTTGATCCCGCAGCGGCAGGCACACATGTAGCAGGTCGTCTTGCGCACCTCGTCCGAGACTTTGGGCGATGTATCGAGTTGTGGCTGATCAAGTGACATCTGGAGACCTTTCAAGCGAATTGGGTGCGGACAAGGGCGGCACCTGCCAAAGCGCAAAGCAATGACAGGCAGGCAGGGCGATAGTAGGGGGCAAAACGCGGCGTGAACAGGCGTTGACCAAGGAACACACCGAGCGTTGTCGGGATAGCAAGGCTCAGGCCGCGTGCGGCAGCAGTGCTGTTCATCACGCCGAACCAGAGCAGCATGATGAGCGAGGTCAGCGAACTGACAAACAGAAAGAGCACGAGGGCTGCACGCATTTTGGCCGCGGGCGCGTCTTGTGACAGGACGTAGATCGCGATCACCATTCCACCCACGCTGGCAAGACCTGTGACGATACCTGCGGCGATGCCCGAACCATAAAGCCCCGCTTTGGTTGCCAGAAACGCGAGCCGGATTTTGGCAAGTTGGGTCAGCGCCAGCGCAATAATGACCGTCAGAGCAATCAACTGGCTGGCTTCGACAGAGACAGAAGTCGTCAGCAGAAGACCAAAAGGCACGCCGATGGTCGATCCGATCACCAGCCCCATGACGATACCGCGGTCCGCCTCTTGCCATCCACCCCTTGCCATCAACACCGAGGCCGTCATTTCAAGCCACCAGCAGATTGGGATGAGTTGCACAGGCGGCAGGATGATGACTGCGCTGGCCATGACGACCGCCGAAAGCGCAAAGCCGGAGAAACCGCGCACGATGCCTGCCACGATGACGATCGTGGTCAGGATCAGGAATTCCTGTCCAGTCAGATCAAGTGTTGCGAGCGCGGCTTCGATCATTCAGCGCCCCTGTGCAATCATTGCCAGCGCATCGCGGGCAATTTGTTTTTCTTCGTCAGCGACGATCACATGGACCGGAACGGTGCCAAAACAGGCCAGCAATTCCATGATCCTGTCGCGCACAGGGGCCGCGTTTTCACCAATACCACCGGTGAAGGCGACAGCATCAAGCCCGCCCATCGCGACTATGGCTGATCCTGCATGACGGGCGGCCCAATAGCAGAAATGTTCAACGGCAAATTTTGCGGCGTCATCATCGCGCTCAAGCAGCGTCTTCATGTTATTTTCGCCCGCAAGCGCCTGCAGACCAGAGGTCTTGTTCAGCATGCGATCGGTTTCATCCTCACCCAGTGATTTGGACATGCGCAGCACCGCAGCACCGTCGATGTCACCTGATCTTGTACCCATGGTTAGACCCGAGAGCGGAGAATATCCCATCGAGGTGGCGATCGACTTGCCGCCCTTGATCGCGCAAAGGCTTGCCCCGTTGCCAAGATGGAATGCCAGCAAGCGTTCGGGCAATTCAGCGCTGAAATCGGCCACCATATTGGCATAGGACAGCCCGTGAAAGCCATAGCGCCGGATGCCCGCATCATGGTGTGTTTGCGGGATGGCATAGCGTGTCGCGACCTCGGGGTTGGTGGCGTGGAACGCCGTCCCGAAGCTGCAATATTGCGGCAGGTCAGGGGCCAGTTTTTGCAAGGCATAGACGCCTGCAAGGTTGTTGGGGTTATGCAAAGGGGCCAGCGGGATCACGCTTTCGATGGTGGCAATCACCGGTGGGCGCAGGCGCGCGGGCGCTGTCATCACCGCGCCGCCGTGGACGATGCGATGCGCAGCGGCAGCAAAGGCATTCAGCGGATAGCCTGCGTCACGCAAGGCCGCCAGCATCAGGTCAAGCGCTTGCGCATGGTCCCGCGCCTTTACCGCACTTGTGTTGTCACCCAGCCGCAATTCGCCCGCAGACCCAAGGTTCGTCACACGGCCCGCAATGACGGAGCGGAGCGCTTCGTCAAAGACCTCGATCTTGAGCGAGGAGGAGCCTGCGTTCAGAACTAAGATCACTTTGCCAACCCGCAACTGATGGCGGCCAAGGCCGCAGAAGCGATGCGTGCCGCTGGTGGATCTGCGCGCGAGGTCAGAAGGATCGGCACTTTCGCACCGGTCACGATGCCTGCGGCACAACCGCCGGTCAGATAGACGAAGGCTTTGAACAGCGCGTTGCCGGAAACGATGTCGGGCACGATGATGGCATCGGCATGGCCCGCGACAGGATCGTCAGTCAGCTTCTTGGTCGCCGCCGCTTCGGGTGATATGATCAGGTCAAAGGCCAGCGGGCCGGACACATCAATGCCCTCTACCTCTGCGCGCGCCCAGTCCGCCAGCTCTTTGGCGTCCATGGATGATGGTACCGAAGGAATGGCGCTTTCAGTGGCTGACAGGATCGCAATTTTGGGGCGATCATTGCCCAGTCTGTTCAGCAGTTTCTTGACTTCGATAATCGACGACTGGCGCGTCTTGATGTCGGGGGCCACGTTGACAGCCGCGTCCGAGATCAGGATCGGCTTGCCGCCATCGGGGTGGGAAATGTGGAAGATATGCACAAAGCGCTGACCTGTGCGCAGCCCCGCATCGCGGGCCACGGCGGTCTTCATAAAGACATCGGTATGCAGCTGCCCTTTCATCAGGACGTCAGCTTCGCCTGCACCGCAAAGGGCAGCGGCTGTACGGCCGGCTTCTTCCTCGCCAGTGGTGTCGTGCAGGGCATAGCCCGAAATATCCCAATCGAGCTTTGCCGCCTCGGCGCGGATCATATCGGCCTCACCCACAAAAACGGGTACCATAATGCCGGCTTTGGTGGCGTCCTCGGCGGCTTCCATCGGCAGCGGCGATCCCGCACGTGCAATGGCGACGCGGGGTGCGCCAAAGCTTTGCGCGCGTTCAATCAGGTCTGCCGGGGCCTTTGCCTCGCGGGTGGAAAGGAAAGGTGATGTCATTTTATATGCCTTTCAATACGCGTAAGAGCCCCAGAACCGAGAGCGTCATCAGCAGCATCACCGCAAAGCGCCGGAATGTCGAAGGGGAAGCGGAAAGAAACTGCCGTCCGCCCAGCCAGACACCCAGACCCAGCAAGGGAAAGGCCATGACAAGGCCAATGGCGGTATCCCAGCTGACCAATCCGCCCGCCCACAACAGTGGCAGGGTGATGATGTCGAGCCCCGTCAGGTAGACAATCATCGTGGCCCGAAAGGCTGCGGCCTGCATCGGTTGCGCGGACATGAAGGCTGCGACGGGCAAGCCGCCGATGCCCGCGCTGTTGCACGCCCCCGAGATCATACCGACCCCGCCGTGCCCCCATGCCCCGATCCGCCGCTGCAATGTCCAGCCGGACAGCAGCACCAGGGACATCACCAGAATGATCGCAGAGATCACGATCCGCGCGGTATCTGTGCCCACCGACAGCATGACCGTGACCGAAAAGGGCAGTGCAATTGCGGCCCCGCACAGCATGTAAAGTACCCTGCGCCAGTCGACATATCCGCGAATGCCGCGGGCCTGAAAGACTGTCATCAAGATTTCGCATGCAAAGACCACCGGGATCAAAGGAAGCGGGTTTGTGACGAGGGCTGCAAAAGCGATAAAGATCGCCGAGAACCCGAAACCCGAATAGCCCCGGACAAAGGCGGCCCCCAGCAAAGCAATTGCAAGGGCCGCCGCTGTGCCGGGGCCAAGGTCGAATGGCAAACCTATTCAGCTGCCATGTCGGAGGCGGAGATGCCGGCCACTTTGACAGGCTTCTTCATGGCGTCGCGGCGGAAGGGTTCACCCAACTCCTGGTTCAGGATCACTTCGATCAGCGTGGTCTTGTTATTCTCCATCTGATCCTTGATCGCCTGGTTCAACAGCGCTGTCAGCTCTTCCATTGTTCTGGCTTGCACGCCGATCAGGCCGCAGGCCTGCGCGATGCCCGCGTAGGACACTTTCATGTCCAACTCAGTGCCGACAAAGTTGTCATTGAACCACAGGGTCGAGTTACGCTTTTCCGCGCCCCACTGGTAGTTGCGGAACACGATCTGCGTGATGGCAGGCCACTCATCACGGCCAATCGCTGTGAGTTCGTTCACCGCGATGCCGAAAGCACCGTCACCGGCAAAGCCGATTACAGGCACATCGGGCTGGCCGATCTTGGCACCAACGATGGATGGCAGACCATAACCACATGGGCCAAACAGACCGGGTGCAAGGTATTTGCGCCCTGTCGGGAAGCTTGGGTATGCGTTGCCGATGGCGCAGTTGTTGCCAATGTCGGACGAAATGATAGCGTTTTCCGGCATTGCGGCCTGAATAGCGCGCCATGCCTGACGGGGTGACATCCAGTCGGGACGGGCTTCACGTGCACG
>CAYZKE010000322.1:865-4424 GCA_964478505.1 uncultured Loktanella sp. | reverse complement strand
GGAAGCAGCACCTTTTCGGACGGCGAGGGTAATGGCCCCCATCACAACGGCGATGGCTCCGGACGCGATGTGGGCGATTGCAGTGATCGTAGCAAGAATAAACATTGGGGTTCTTTTCAGTTGTGGCCGAACATCTGATGGCCGTGAAATTTGAACCCTCTCTGCCCCAGAAATCCTCGTCTTTCGTCCGTGCGGGACGGCGCGTACACTTTTGAGTGTCCGCAATGACACTTCGGACAATGATGTTGGCAGAGCATTGATGCTGGTAGGGGATTGGGCCTATCAATTAGTATGCATAACGATGGAACCATTGCCCTTTCTGCCGCCTGCTTGGGGCTAGCACTGGCGGGCGTCATGTCGGCGATCCGTGGCACGCAAGACGGGCATGCACGTTTCTATCTCATGTTGGTCTTTGGCGTGTTCGGCGGCATCGTTTCCACACCACTCGTATTTGCGTTCGCCCCATCGATGTACGGATTCTACTTACCGGCCGTACTGGTACTGCTGCTAATTCTGCCTCCAGCAGTATTCTATTATGTGGCCGCAAAGACGACCGAACTGAGGTCTTCGGCTATCCGGCGGCGCGACGTCGTTTTGCCGGTCGTAGGCGGCATGGTCATGCTCGGCTACTGGTTGCAGCCAGCCCAAGCCAAAACTGCGATGTTCATCGCGGGTGAACTGCCAGCGGGGATTGCACCTTCAACGCTTGTTTTGTTCACGTTCATCCTGATTTTCTGTTGGGTGGGTTCATCTTGTTTATATCTCTTCGCGACACTTAGACGATTGCGCGACTACCGGTCTAAACTGCGGTCGCTTTATTCCAACCTTGATAACCGCGAATTGCGTTGGCTCGACTGGTTTGTGGTGTCTCTTGTTGCTTTATGGGCTGCGACCGCATTCACATTTGTTGCTGATAATACAGGGTTTGATCAGGTCGTCATTAAGGAGCTCATCTACGTCCTGACGGCCGGCCTGCTGTTATTCGTTGTGGCCTTTGCATCGATTGCTCCACCGAAAGCAGAGATCGCACAAGATGCGCCGTCAAATGACCCTTCAGAGCCGAAGTATGCGCGATCTGCTTTGACAGACGCAGACGCGGAAAAGCTTGCGATGCGGATTAGATCAGCGATGACACAGGATGCTTTGTATCTTGACCCGAACCTTTCCTTGCAAAAACTATCCCGCCATGTGGGCGCTTTACCCAATCAGATTTCCCAAACGCTCAATGAACAAATCGGGTCAACGTTCTTCGACTATATTGCGCATCACCGGATTGAGGCTGCCAAACCGCTCATTGCTAAGGGATTGGCAAACTCATTGACGGTCTCGTTGGATGTTGGTTTCAACTCGCGCTCAACATTCTACAAAGCGTTCAAACGGGAAACAGGCATGACGCCCAAAGAGTATCGAGTGGCAGCGGTGCGGTCTAAGGAGTGAAAGGAGGTGCGCGCTGCAGCTACCAATTTTACTAACATATGTGCGTCTCGGTGCAGTCCAAACCGGCTCCAGGGATTTCAGATGCAATCCATAAAAACGTGTAAATCCTCGCTGCAGTCTGCATGAACGAACGTTGTTTCCGCAGCGAGGAGGCACCATTTTTCTTTCTCACGCGGCATTTCTGATGCTGCAAGCGCACGCAGCAAGAAAAATTGAGGTACAGTTTGGGCTCATCGCGGCCCAATGCATTTGCAGCAACACCGCCTGCACGCGACTTCGGACACCAGCCGTTCAACAGGATGCTATGCTCTTGTTGTCAGCGCTGTGCTGATGTCTGGGTTTGGAGGGAGGATTGGAGGGCATATTATGCCAAGAGTCCAACTTCCCGCAGTTACCCCAAAACACAAAGCCTGGAACAAGGGCCGGATCATCGGCCAAAAACGTCCCCTTCTTCCTAAACAAGTGTGGGCAATACGTGCCCGGCTCGAACTTGCAGGTTATCTTCGCGACCTTGCGCTGTTTGACGTCGCAATTGATAGCAAACTTCGGGGTTGCGATCTGATCACTCTCTCCGTAACGGATTTGGTGAAGGACAATCGCGTGCGTGAACGGGTGTCAGTGATCCAAAGCAAAACCAAAAAACCAGTTCAGTTTGAACTGACTGAAAACACGAGGGATAGCGTCATTGCATGGGCAAGATCACTCGAGATGATCGGAAGCCGCTTTATGTTCCCGAGCCGTTTTCATGACCGTCCGCATATCTCAACACGACAATATGGTCGACTTGTGCGTGACTGGGTGACAGCGATTGGTCTGGAACCCAGCGGATACGGCACACACTCGATGCGCCGCACCAAAGCTGCGGAAATTTACCGCAAAACGGGCAACCTTCGCGCCGTGCAGCTTTTGCTTGGCCACACGAAGGTAGATAGCACGGTGCGTTATCTGGGCGTTGAGCTGGAAGATGCGTTAAGCATTGCAGAACGGATCGACATCTGAATGTCGTTGGCGGGCGGTTGCTGCCGTTCGCCAACCCAGAACGGACCTAGGAATTTCATGCCACGGTCGGCGGTAGCGAGCCCAATTTGAAGGATGCTGCATGCTGTACGAACGACCGATCTATGATGTAATTAATAGACGCTATTCCAAATCTGCCAGCGACATCGAGGCCACCTCATCATCGCTGGGCAGTTCCCAAGTCGTTTCGATATAGTCAAACATGCCGCGTGTGATTTCCATGTGGAAGCTCTGACCTTGGTTCATGTTGCGCGCTTCAATACGTTTCCACCGCTCTGAAGCATCGACATTAAGGACATGCAGCTTTGCCGCAAACTGAGCCTGTTTCGCGAGTCTGCCATACTTCTGACGGTGTTCTTGCCGCTGAAATCCAAAGTCTAGGATCGACGGAACGCCCAACTTGCCAAGCTGTAACGCCATTGCCCACATTTGCGCCTCGCAACGATGGACGCGTGGGAAGATCCATGCGGGGTCCAAGGCGTCCGGTGCGTCCTCCCCAAACAAGGATACCATCCATTCATCGATCGAGAATACAACTCCGCCGTTGCTGTTGGCCAACGCGCGGGCATATGTCGTTTTACCCGCGCCCGTTGAGCCGCAAATCAGGTGAACTTGCTGTGTGTCATCGTCATGCATTGGGAAAATCTTTCTTTAGTGTGAATCAGTTTAGGCCGCTTTTTTCGGAGCAAAGATCCCGCCCGAGAGCCATTTCAGGACCGCCTTCATGACGGTCTCACCAGCGGGTCGGAAGTCACATCGCTCCGGGCCGCGAGCAGCGCCACGCCGACGCCTAGAAACCACCCGATGGCGCCCAGCCCGAAGACCGCTCCGGCGGCATCGCCAAGGGCCGGGACGAGCGTGATCAGACCGCCAAGGCCGGTGGCGAGGCCCAGCCACGCAACCGGGCGCGGAAGGCTGCGGCTGATCATCCCGGCGAGGCTGACGCTGGCGATCCAGACGCCGCCGGCAATCTCGTTCCCGCCGCCGAGACCATTCTCGACCGCGTGCATTGTGGCCCAGAGATCCGCTGCGGCACCCGGATCCTGCGGATAGAGATGCGCCGCGCGCTCAACACCGACATTTGCGATCATGCCAGCGCCGAGGA
>CAYZKE010000322.1:0-855 GCA_964478505.1 uncultured Loktanella sp. | reverse complement strand
ATCCACACTCGCAAAGACACGAGCGCGCTCGACGTAGGGACCAAAGCGTCCCAGTCCGGCCCGCACGGGTTTTTCGGTCTCCGGGCAAATACCGATTTCCCGGGGCAAGGTCAGAAGTTTCAAGGCGTAATCCAGGTCGATGGACCGGGGATAGAGATGGGCCGCACGCTCGACGGCGACATTTGCGATCATGCCAGCGCCGAGGACCAGCGTGGCCCAGATCAAGCCGAAGGCGCGGGTCACGGCCGCCCAGCCCGGCAGGGGCGCCAATCGCTCAGCAAAGGCGACCACGAGCAAGGCGAGCGCCAGCGCGTTCAGGACGTATATCGTCGTGTTCCACGCGATCATGAGGCCCGTTCGCGCGTCGATGAAGGCGACGACAGCGGCCGGGTCGATCTCGCCGGTGCCAAACCCCAGGGGCGCCAGAAGGGTGACCAACAGCGCAAAGCCAATCAGGTAGGTGGTCGCACAGGTCAGGGCGGCGAGGCCGCCGATGCGGGAGAGGGTCATGCTTGATCTCCTATGGTTTTGGATGGCGATGACGCCGACGTCTGCGCGGCGAGGTCTTTGAAGTGATCGTCGAGGGTGCGGGTCCCGACGGGGGTTCCGACCATGTCCATCGACATCGCGGTCAGGAAGAACTGCGCGGGGCCGTGGATCCGTCGCGGGGTCAGGCGTGGCAGGATCGCCAGCACCAGCTTGCGTAGCCAATCGGGTAGCAGCGTAACACGCCTTGGTCGCCCCAGAACTCTTGCTGCAAGCTGCGCCAGGTCCCGATGCGTGAAGGTCTCCGGCCCGCCGACATCCACCCAATCGGTTCCGGCCTCGGTAGCGTCTGCGGTGGCAGCCGCGAGG
>CAYZKE010000321.1:0-4479 GCA_964478505.1 uncultured Loktanella sp. | reverse complement strand
GACACTACCGCTCTGGCAGGCGACGAAGTCCAGTCAGAAGTGGAGATGAAAGACGGCAGGAAGGGCGGAAAGCGGAAGTTCGCCGCTTTGCAGCGCGAACTCGCTGACATCGCGAAAGCGGACCTTCAACATCAGGAAACGAGATCATTCTTGCCTTGAGACAGTTCTTCAGGAGAGCGGTCGTTCACCTTGCGCGATGTCACCTATGGCTGGACTACGCGGGACAATCTGGCGAGCGTCACCGATAACAAAGAGCGTGTCGAAGATATCTTCACGTGCGGCCTAGTTGCTGGACCAGCTGCGCACGCTCTGCCTGTAGACGGCTAATCCGCTGCTGAAGGTCAGAGCGTTCCAGCCCACTGACAAAGATATCAGCAGCGCGCAGTGCTGGATCAGTCAGAACGCCTTGCCCGTCCCCACCACGCGCGATCACAGCCTGATAGGATGCAATCTCGGCATCAATCTCGTTGATCCGCTGCCGTATACGTTCCGCCGCGGTGAGCTGACGCACCTCATCCGCGCGGCCAAGGCATTTTGCCTCGCCTGCAGCGACCACAAGATCGCCGCGGTTTTGTATTGTCGGATTATACTCCGCCCGGGCAAAGCCATTCTGGATACACAGCTCCTGTGCGCGCCGCTTGCCTTGTTCAACCGCGAGCGTGGCGAACCCTGGTGCCTCAACATAGTCAACATAGAAGGTATCAGCACTGATCTGCCTGTCAGAGTAGCCATAGGCACCACCGATCAGACCCTGCCCCCTCGGGCCGTAATCGTCAAAGGCAGCTTGCGAACACCCTGCGAGTGTCACGCAAAGCGCATATCCCAGAACGATACGGTAACGCTGGTTCATCTTTGACCTCATTCACAAAGGGGCAGACTGTTATATGCAGAGCAGTTGACACCACCGCATCCAAGTTCCGGGGACCGGCAGTTCGGAAGCTGTCCCCCGGCAGAAAGCGGCGAGCCGCTTTGCGCAGCGGTCGTCGCATTGAAATCTGTCAGCGCGTCATTGGCAGCGTCAATCAACCCGTCATAAGTAATCGTAGTTTGGGTGCGCGCCAGCCTGGCGTCGGCCTGACGGGCACTGCTGTTGGCCACCCGTGGCGCGCGGCTGAGTGATGTAAAGCGGCTACGCGCGAAGCTACTGATCGTCGTGGTCTGTGCTGGAGGGACCGCTGCGTTGAATTCGGCCGGGCTGGGAGTGTCACAAAAACCGAAGGACTGCGCATGCGCTGCGGTGCCGAAAAGGAAGCAGGTGGCGGCCAATCCGATCGTCCAAGTGTACCGCATAGCTCTAATTCCCCAGCGCTGCGTCGATGAAATCGAGCGAGTTTTGCGTGTTTGAGCGCAAAGCTGGCCAGACCCCAGTGTAGAGCGTGACGCCAGCAAAAACGGTCAGGGCAACCCCGGCAGGCGCCGAAAGCAAAATTGCCGCTCCAGCGGCCAGCCCGCCAAACACCGCCCCTTGGATCGCACCGGCAGCAATATTGTAGCCGGACGAATTCGCAATGTCGCCAAAACTGTCCATCTGGCAATTTTGCGCCAGCGCTGCACGGGGTGTTACCAAGGCTGAACACAGGAGAAGAATGGCATAGCGTCGTTGCATTATCCGACCTTTGAGTTGATGATGATGGGTGTGGATCGACGGCCCAGTCCATCCTGATAGGCCTTCGCAACGCCGAGAAGTGCGACCTCTGCGCTGACTTGTGAAAAACCCTGCGCGGGGCGAAAGCCTGCTTCTGACAAGAACAGTCTTACTTCCGTGGCGCTGACTGGCCGATCCAGATGCAACGCCAGGCCAAGGGTTGCATAAACGGCTTCAGGATACCTTTCGGGTCCGACCCGCATGACCTCGACGCCGACAGGCAGCTCATTTGCACTCCGGATCACGTGAGAGAATAAAGCGCCTTTGCGTCCTGCCCGTAAATCCCTTGCCAACTGTCGCCCATTCCTGCGCATCCAGGCCCGCGTGCCGCCACAGTGCAATGAGTATCCAATTTCCACCAGATCCGGCGTATTGTTGGCCCCCTCATAAAACTGCGGTGTGAAGCCTTGGGTTTGGGGTGTCAGATTTCGTGGCGGGGCCCCGGTGCGAATAGTGCGTATGCGCTGTGATCTATTTGCAGATGCTGTTTCATCGGGGACACTGACAGATGCGGCCTCGGGCTGGCAGCCTGAAAAAGCCATAAAAGAACCGCCAATAACCGGGAGTGCTGCACGGCGCGAAAGGAGGATCTTTGTCTCAACCATTTGCGCGCCACGCCCTATCAAGCTGTGTCTGAAATATCCATCCGGTCAAAGGTGATCCCTCTCGATTATGTCGCCCATCAGATACGACTGAGCCATAGAGGGGTTACCTAGTACGGGTGTCGGCAATGAAGTCAGGCTAGATAATTGGAAGACTCGCTCGAGTGCCAAGGCTAGGTTTGGCCAAAAGAAAAACGAAGTATTTCCTATGCAAAACGCCTTAGTCACAATGCCAGCCTACTTACCACAATAGAAATCTGATCATAAAGTTAATGGATCGAAACCGGTCGTCATCCCCCAGTCGGGGGACAGTGTCACTTAATCGGAGGAAGGATCTGAAAGACCCGCCAGATGAACGCCACCCGGTTCCTGCAGTTTGTTTTTGCCAGTACTGTACTGAATTGGCTCTTCACTGTTTCTGGCCCAACACCAAGTTGCTCCGCAATCGACGTATTCGAAAGCCCTTTCAGGACGAGATCGGCAACGCGGCATTCTGCTTTTGTCAGGTCATAAAGCGCAGCAAAAACGTCGATATCGATATCTCGAGGCTGTGACGGGTCAACCAGCGTGACTAAAGCACCGGTGAAATCTTTTTCTAACTCCATCTCAGAATCGCGAAGGGGGGAAATATATGCGACGAGTGGCGCATTGGCAGAACGCCTGCGTAGCTCGACAGTCGCGCTTGCCTGATCGCTGTTGCCGCTTGCCGTAGCCGAAGCACTGTAGATCTTGTGACCAAGTTCTGCGCGCATGTTGGTATTGGTCGCAGCCAATTTTCCCTGAGAACTGATAAGTCCGTCTTGCGCATCCAACAACGCGTTCGCGACTGAGTTGGCGATCACTATATCGCCTCGGTCAGTAACAACTATAATGCCTACCAGCATTTGATCCAATACTGACAGCACAGCGTTGTAGCGCTTGCGTAGTCCCTCTGTTATCCGAAACACCTCGGCTGCTTTGGCGAGGTGCGGTGCGATTTGCGGACCATATGTGAACACCGCCGACGGTATCTCTAAATCGCGCTGTCGCCCGTACAAAAGGACGAGACCACCCCAGTATCCTGGATCACTTGACAAATTAATGAAGCTTCGTCGCAGAAAGCCACCTTGCATTCCTATCCTGATCTCAGGTCGGTTCCTGTATGCTTCATCGATAGACCAAATGTCACTGTCGAGGCTGACGGAATAGGCTGAAGTGCGGTGAAGATGTTTCCTGCCTTCAAGATCAAACTGGGAGTCGCCGCCTTCCTGTACCAGCTGGTTATACTGGTTCAAAAGATGCTCGAAATTGTTCAAACTCGCGCTAACTTTGTCTAATGAAAAATGGGCTTTCTCCGTTTGGCATGAACCATAAATCAAAGCTGCATCAGCATTCAGGTAACGCTGACAACTATCCAAAGCACTAACCCAGTTTTGATCCGAAAGCGCCGCATCATAAATTGATAGCAAGCATTCACCAATTGTTGTCATGTGCAACTCATACATCTTCCCACATCTGAGGTGCCCCCAGTTTTTTAAATACCTGCCTCGCTCAGTTTCTGCTGTCTGATCTCATAGTCAATGGGCGACAGCATGGGTCCCTTAGACACAGTGGCGAAGCAACTCGGACACGCTAGCAGTATGACTGTCAGTAACGCCTATGGCCACCTCGCTGAACAGTATCGGGAAGAGCAGATCAGGACAAGATTCTCGCCTTTGAGCATTCAGCAAATTCAAGATGCTAAACTTCGTAGACGCGGGTAAGCTAAGATTCCTCTCGGGCACTGTCAGACAAAACCCGCTTGAGGCGGGCAGGACACCGCCCTAGCCTCTTTTGATGACAAAACGCTCTCCCTTTCGCTACTTCAAAACGTCACCTGAGATCATCCGCCTCGCTATGTTGCTGTACATCCGTTTTCCACTTCGTTGCGGAATGTCGAAGATCTCCTTCATGAATGCGGGATCGAAGTCAGTCATGAAACGGTGCGATTTTGATGGAACCTATTTGGTCCGATGTTTGCGTCTGAGATCAGGCGAAACCGGCTCAGCCGGATGCGATCCTTTTCAAACTGGCAGTGGCACCCGGACGAGGTTTTCGTGAAGATCAACGGCGAGACGCACTATCTTTGGCGCGCCGTGAATCAAGAAGGTGAGGTGTTGGAAAGCTATGTGACAAAGCGCCGTGATCGCAAGGCAGCATTGAAATTCCTTAAGAAATCCATGGGTCGTTACGGCCAACCGAAGATTGTTGTGA
>CAYZKE010000320.1:0-4495 GCA_964478505.1 uncultured Loktanella sp. | reverse complement strand
CCCACGCGGTAGCCACTGTCAGCACCCGCCTCGATCACTTCGCCAGCGGCTTCATATCCTGGGATCAAAGGATACCCCATGCCGGGGAATGGGGGCATCTCACCGGTCCAAAACAGCTTTTCCGTCCCTGTCGAGATGCCGGAATGCTTGATCGCGACCACGATATCGTCCGCCACGGGGGGAACGATTCCCACCTGATCAAGCGCGAGCTTTCCTGGCGCTGATAGAATGACGGCCTTTGTTTCCAACGCTTTTCTCCCCAGTGCGCGGCTTTGGAACATTCCAAATCGCAACACTCTGTCCTGTCCTAGTTTAGCCTTACAGATCAAAGTGTCAATTTATTTAGACATCTAATGTGTCAACTTTTCCTTACACCCGTCACAATGGATGTAATAAACGCGCGGCGCGGCTTTGGCGTTTGCACATCTTCAAAACCCGCCCGCACCAAAAGGGCCGCAATATCCGCCTGAGACCGCGCGCGCCCGGTGCGCATCGCCATGCAATAAAGGGCAAAATAGGCATCACCTGCACGCTGGGGTCTGTCTCCACCAGTCATAGGTTCCGACACCAGAATTCGGCCACCCGCAGGCAGCGCATCATGCGCCGCCTTGAGTAAGGCGATCACGGTTTCATCGGCGTGGTCGTAAAGGACACGGATCAGGCTGATGATATCGGCGCCCCGCGGCAAAGGATCATCCCGAAAAGAGCCGGGAACGATCGTGGTGCGGTTATGCAACCCCGCCGCATCAAAGCGCTCTGCCGCAGCAGGAGCCACGGCGGGAAGTTCAAAAAGTGTCAGATGCAGATGCGGATGCGCGGCGCCGACAGCGGCAAGAAAGGCCCCCGTGCCACCACCCACATCGAGGATGTTTTTACTGTCGGAGAACCCGCACATCTCGAGCGTGTCGTCTGCGACAAGCGCCTGACTATCCGCCATCAGCCGGGAATAGACTGCCGTTGTATCGGGATTTGTCGCACCGCCAGCGCCGAACACATAGGGCCAGAAATCTGCCAGTTCGGTCGCGACCTCACCGCGGAAAAAGGCAACAGGATCAGCCAGATCGCGGTAAAGCACATCATGGTGGTCAATCATCCCACGCAAGCCGGGCACGCCCGCCAGTGCCGCACCCCGCGTCGTCAGCGCATAGCACCCGGAACGACGGCGCTTCAGAAGGCCGATTGCGACGGACGCAGAAAGCAGAACGGCAAGTCGGTCTTTGGGAATTGCCAGCTCATAGGCCAAAGCCTCGGCGCTCATTTCGTTGGCCAACAAAAGCCCGGCCATATCAAACCGCACAAAGGCCTGCAAAATCTGGCTATGGCAAAACCCCGCGACCAGATCGAACATCGCCTCACCTTCGGTTCGTACGACCCGACGAGTCAGGGGAAAGCGGGCTGCCCAACGTTGAAAACCCCGCGATGCGACCAAACGGGTCAATCGCCCCGCAGGCCGCAACGCCCCACGCGGCAACGCAGGCTTTTGCAGGGGGGCATCAACGTCTTTCATTATTCGCCGGGGACGGTAGATCTGCCACGCGCGCCAGCAGGCACAAGTTTATCGGCATAAGCGCGCACCATCTGCGCGAGGGCCGCTTCGCCGGGACAGGCAGGAATGGACGAAATTGCGCCGCCCAGAATGTCGTCGAAACGCTTTACAGCACCCGCAACACCGTAAGAAGCCACCGCATTGGGCCGCCCGTGCAGATCGTCCTGACCGGCCGGTTTGCCCAGCGTATCTTCATCACATAGCGCATCGCGCAAATCATCCGCGACCTGAAATGCCTCGCCAATGCGCGCACCCAATTCTTCCCACGGCTCAGCCTCTTGTCCGGCCGCCACAGCACCCATTTGCGTTGCAGCAATGAACAAGGCACCGGTTTTGGCCTGATGGTAAGCGGACAAATCGATGTTCTCTTCGCTCTCCCAGCCCTGGCCTGCGCAAATACCAAAAGGCATCCCTGTGCGGGTACCCAGAATATCAATGAGGTTCAGCGCCCGCGCAGGCGCATCGCCAGCAGCACGCGCAAGGATCTGAAACCCCATGATGATCAGGCTATCACCCGCAAGCACCGCCAAAGGCTCGGAATAGGCACGATGCAACGCAGGTTTACCGCGCCGCAGATCGGCATCGTCAAAGCAAGGCAGATCATCATGCACAAGGCTCGCGCAGTGGATCACCTCAAGCGCGACCGCCGCCGCATTGGTCAATTCAGGGCGATCATCACCACAGGCCATCGCCACAGAGGTCAGGATCGTCGGCCTGATCCGCGCACCGCCGGGGGTGACCGCATATTCAAGCGCCGCCGCCAGTTTCGCCGGCGCAACACCACCCTGGCCTGCCTTGATGGCCGCTGCCATGGTCGCGTCAATCCGTTCCGAGATTCTCATGGACGTCTCCTTTGCAATCTATAGTGTCTATTTTAGTTTACATATGTCAATGTAAATCAAACGTAACAAAAGACTCAGGGCCGGATGAAAGCGGATTCCCCAAAAATTGTTGTTATTGGCGCTGGAATCGGCGGATTGGCTGCAGCACTGCGGCTGGCCCACCAAGGTTGCGATGTAACTGTGCTGGATATGCACAGTGCGCCGGGCGGCAAAATGCGCACGGTGGCATCAGATGCAGGGCCGGTCGATGCAGGCCCGACTGTCCTGACGATGCGGCCGGTGTTCGAGGGGCTGTTCACCGATGTCGGCGAAACGCTCGGCGATCACCTCACGCTTGAACCGCTGACCACACTCGCGCGGCATTATTGGGATGACGGCGCAATGCTCGATCTTGACGCAGATCCTGCGCAAAGCCTTGCCAATGTGACTGCCACCTTCGGTGCTATAGCGGGGCATGAGTTCGAAGCCTTCTCGGCCCGCGCAAAGCGCCTATTTGACGCTTTCGATGCACCCATGATGCGCACGCCCGAACCCGACCAATGGGCGATCACGAAAGCCGTGCTGCGCCAGCCCGGCCTGATCCCCGCCATGGCCCCGCACCGCACCTTGGCCGGATTGCTGCGGACTTCTTTCAACGATCCCCGCCTTGCGCAACTTTTCGGCCGTTATGCCACCTATGTCGGCGGCTCGCCCTATGCCTCGCCGGCTATTCTGGCACTGATCTGGCAGGCCGAGGCACAAGGCGTCTGGTCCGTGAAGGGCGGGATGCATCAACTCGCGCAAACCATCGCCAAACTGGCGCAGGCACGCGGTGCCACCTTCCACTATAACACGCCCGCCACGCGGATCACGCGGCAGAACGGGCGGATCAATGGTGTGCAAACAGCCACAGGGCACTTTCCCGCAGATATGGTGCTGTTCAACGGCGATCCGCGCGCATTGGAAACCGGTCTCCTTGGCGACGGCGCGAAAGACGCGGTGCAGACACAACACACAACACCCCGCAGCCTCTCGGCCTTTGTCCACGCCTTTGCCGCAGTCCCCGAAGGTGTCGCGCTCAAACATCACACTGTGTTTTTCGGGCACGATCCCAAAGCCGAATTCAAGGCGCTCGCCAAAGGCGAAATGCCGACCGACGCCACACTCTATCTTTGCGCACAGGATCACGGGGCAGTCGCACCCGACGCCCTGCAACGGTTCGAGATCATCATGAACGGCCCCCCTGTGCCACGCGACCCTGAAAAGGAAAAACCCCCATGTCAGACACAGATTTTCAAGCGTTTCCGCGACTTCGGCCTGACGTTCAGCCCGACACAGGGGCCAGAGGCGCTGACGACACCACAGGGGTTCGACGCGCTGTTTCCAGCCAGCCTCGGTTCCCTTTACGGGCGGAGCCCGCACGGCATGATGGCGGCCTTCAAACGCCCGACGGCACGCACACCGGTGCCGGGGCTGTACCTTTGCGGGGGCGGGACGCATCCGGGGGCGGGGGTGCCGATGGCGACACTCTCCGGAGCGCACGCGGCCGCGGCGATCATGACGGACCATGCTTCCACCTTGATGTCCCCCCAAACGGCTACGCTTGGTGGTACATTGACGGGATCAGCACGGACGGGACGAAAGCGGTCTCTGTCATAGGCTTTATCGGCTCGGTGTTTTCACCGTGGTACGCATGGTCGGGGCGCCGCGACCCAGCCAATCACTGCTGCATCAACGTGGCGACCTATGGACCGGGCGGGCGGTTCACCATGACAGACCGCGGGCGCGCAGCACTGCACACAACACCCGACACCTTTCAGGTAGGACCTTCGTCGATGCATTGGACGGGCCGCGATCTGGTGATCGACATCAATGAGATCAGCAGCCCGCCCCTGATCAGCCGCGTGCGGGGGCAAATCACGATCACGCCCCATGCGATCACCCACGTCGAACTCCCCCTGACACCGGACGGCGCGCATATCTGGCGGCCCTTCGCGCCCTCGTCGGACATCAAGGTTGAGCTGGAAGCAAAAGGCTGGCAGTGGTCAGGACACGGCTATTTCGACAGCAATTTCGGCACGCGGTCGCTGGAAGAGGATTTCAGTTTCTGGACATGGGGCCGCTATCC
>CAYZKE010000319.1:2328-4498 GCA_964478505.1 uncultured Loktanella sp. | reverse complement strand
TGGTGGAAAAACACATCGGCGTGGTGAGTATCACAGACGCGCAGGTACTGCGCGCGGAGCGTTTCTAAGCACCCCATTCTGCCGATTGCATCTGCTGCACGCGAACTGTCGAACGCGGGAGGCTGTCCATTATTCAGGGCAGCGTGACGTCCTTTGAAACACAATCGGGCGCGTTGGAAGCGATCCAGAGCCAGCCCCGACCAATCCACAACAACCAGCAAGATGTGCGCAGGGTCACAGAGCCGCGGTGTGCGCTGCTCTACTGTGCTCCATATTCTACGACGTATTTTTAAATGAATTGGAGTAAACAAATGGCTAACGAAGAACTTTATGTCGGACAAAGACTCACTGCAGTGTTGGAGGATGTCGAGACCAGCACCGCAATCGCAACATGGGAATATGAAATCCTTGCGGTGACGGACACGCTTGATGCGTCCAAGGGGCTTGAGACCAAGCTGATTTCGGAGAAATGGATCAGCCCCGAAGCACAATCAATCCACACGATGGATGAAAGCGCCGCTGGCGCAGCGCTTGAAGGCAGCGCCGACACCGCGCTTGAAGTCACCAAGTTTGCGTGGGATTTCATCAAGGATAACAAGGCCGTCAGCAACGCCAAGGACACGACAACTTCCGTGATCCTCAAAGGCACTGATCCGCTCGATTATCAAAATGCAAAGGAAGGCAAAACCGGCGACATCCGGTTCTATGTCCACGATTCAATCATCAAGGACTGGATTTTGGTGGATGTCACCTCGCGCTTGCAAGGCACCTATCAAGCAACCCCAAGCAAGCCGGAGATGGCCTTCGGCCACTACTTGCCGTCGGTGCATTTCAATGTGGTCAAGATATTCGTCGGCTTTTCCTTCCGGCTTGATGCCCATGCCGAAGTGACCGCGCCTTCCAACCTTGGCCCGAAAGATGATGTGCAGCCACAGGTCGGCATCTACGCCAAATTCAAGGTCAGCTGGCTGAGCAGCCATACCTATACCGCCTCATTTGGTGCCAATGGCCTCAGGGGCTTCAGCTTTAAAGGCTGGAACTAGCACAAGAGGCGGGGTGCGGCGGCTGACGCCCTACCCCGCCCAATCCGCTGACTGCATCTCGCGCAAACGGCTGGCGGTACGCTCGAACTCGAATGTGCCAGTGCCTTCAACATAGAGCATCTCAGGCACGGCTGCGGCTGAACAAATCAGCTGCACCTTTGCCTCGTACAATGCGTCGATCAATGTGACGAAACGCTTGGCTTCGTTGAAGTTATGGCGCGACAGGATCGGGATGTCCTCGAGGATCAGCACCCGCACCGCATCAGCCAGCGCCAAATAATCCCCCGCGCCCAAGGGCCGGCCACACAAATCAAAAAATTTCGCGCGCGCGACCCCGTTGTGAAACTGTGGCAAGGTGACTTCGCGCCCTTTGACATGCAGCACCAGCGTTTCCGACACCCCGTTGCTCAGGTGATCCCAGATCTTGGCGATGGCTTGGTGCGCGGCCGCGTCATTGGGTGTGAAATAGCTCGGGCTGCCCGCCAACCGGTCCTGACGGTAATCCGTCGGGCTGGCCAATTCATGCACAACCATCCGCTCTTTCAGCAAGGCAATGAACGGCGTGAAAAGCTGACGGTTCAAGCCGTCCTTGTAGAGATCATCCGGTGGACGGTTCGATGTCGTGACAATGACCACACCGCGCGCAAACAGTGCTTCAAAGAGGCGCCCCACAAGCATCGCGTCGGTGATGTCGGAAATCTGCATCTCGTCGAACGCCAGAAAGCGCACCTCATCGGCCAGCTTTGCGGCCACTGGGGCCAGTGCATCATCCACGCCGGTTTTGCGCGCCGCCGTCATCTCGCTGTGGACCCATTGCATGAATGCATGGAAATGGCGGCGCTGTTTCGGAACTGTGACCAGATCATAAAGCAGGTCCATCAGCATCGACTTGCCGCGCCCGACCCCACCCCACATGTAAAGGCCAGGAACAGGCGGTGGCGCTTTGCGGAAGAGACCACGTTTGACGGGCGTATCAACGGCAGTGCGCACGCGTTCCAATTCGGGCAGCACCCCGATCTGGGCATCATCCGCATGCAGCCTGCCTGCGGCAACGGCCGCGTGATATGCCTCTTGTACTGTCATCGCGTTTGGATAGCGCGCAGCCCTGCCGATGAAAAGCGTGTCAT
>CAYZKE010000319.1:0-2228 GCA_964478505.1 uncultured Loktanella sp. | reverse complement strand
CAACACCCCGTAAAGCGAAAACCCGATATCCATCGGCGTTCCGCCAATTGTGCCGCGCAGCGCAATATAGACCAGCCCACCCACCGCGGTTGCGACGCCGGCTACGATAATCAACCGCCCCGACCAGCGGTGCAACGCAGGCCACCGCCGCCGGATTGCGGGGATCAGTTGGAAAGGCACCAAGGCGGTGATCGCCGCGCCCGTCGCCATGTGGACGAAAACCGAGACATTCGCGACAGTATTTTCGGATTGTATGTAGTGCGGCTCTGGCAAGGCATCCCTGAGGCCCGATTGCCCGAAATCAATCGCGTAAAGTGCAAAAGGTACTATGAGCAGCGCCAAAAGCACCAGCGATGATGTTTGAAGAAAGGGTCTCATAGACGATCCAGATAACGCATTTCAAACCCTGCGCCAGTTTTGAGTATGGCATGAAAGCAGCGCACCGAAGCAAAAGGCGCACCAGCCTGACGCCTTGAATCGGTCAATACCGCAGCGTGGCGCGCAAAGCTGCTGCCACTTCGGCCTTGTGGGTGAAAGGCAGCGCATGATCCGCCCCTTCCACAATCTCTTGCCGTGCATCCCTGTTCCATAATCCCAATAGACCCACAGCGCGGATCGAGATCACCGGGTCTTCCCGCGCCCAGATTGCCGCAACAGAAATGCCCTGACGGTGCAGCTTGCGATGGTCGTCTTCCTGATTCTCATTAAGCATTCCACGCCGCGACAACAGTTGCGCAGGCAGATAACCGCGCCGCTTCAATTCCTTGCGTTGCGCGCTCAGGACCTGCTCGATATCGGGTGTTTCGCCCCGTGCCGGGATCGCTTTGCGCATGCGCTCATGACCAAAAGCGGCATGTACCCAATCCCCCAGCAGCGGGACGCGCCGACAAAACCGCGAAAAACGGCTTTCATTGGTGGCAATGCCCGAACTTGCGATCAGGATCACCTGCTTCACGCTATGGGGGTATTCACTGGCAAATGCTGTCGCAATGGCTCCACCCATGGAAAAACCCGCAATCGTGATTTCTTCCGATATGCCTTGATCGGCGCAAAGATCGGCTAGTTGCCGCACAAAAAACGCACGATCCTGTTTGCCAGCAGGGGCATCCGACAAACCACGCCCATAAAGGTCGTACATCAAAACACGATACCCCAAACGGCCCAAACCCTCGGCCACCCCCTCCATCGCAATCATCGGCGTTGAGATGCCATGGACGACAACGGCAACCGGACCGCGCGCAGACCCTGCCCAACGGAAATGGGTAACACCTTGCGACAGCGTGACAAACTCACCGCGCGCGCTCTGGCGTTCTGCATCACTGATCGCAGGACGTCGGCGTTCAACCAGAAACGGTTGCGCGGCAACATAGGTACCTAACGCGACGACCAGAACAAAAAGCACCCAAACCACGACCGCTGTCCCTTTCCAAGACCTTCAGGGGCTCTTAACCCTCTGCCGACCAGGCTTCCAGTATGTATCGGCTCGTCATCAGATCCAGATGCGCACCGCCGCCGTTCTTAAACAGGGTAATCTCGTCGTTATTATGGCGCTTGAACCGGTCAAGCTCGTAATAATCGGCGACCACATCTGACGCATCAAATGCGCCAGAGGCGATCGGGATTTTCAACTCGCCAATATGCCCGATTGTTGTCTCGCGACTATCGACAAAGACCCGCCCCCTTTGCAGCGCCGCATCATCCACCTCGCGCATATCGGGGCGATAGGCCCCGATCAAATCAACATGCTGGCCGGGCTGCAGCCACGCCCCCTTGATCACGGGATCGGTCGACATCGTGGCCGACGTGATCACGTCGGCACCGCGCACCGCCTGCTCCAGATTGTCCGCAATCGCTACATCCGGGTGCTGCGCCTGAAAGGCCTTGGCACCCTCGGGGGAGCGGTTCCAGATTGTAAACGCCGCATCGGGGAAGACCGCGCCATAGGCTTCATAAAGCGAACGCCCCACAGTGCCCGCACCCACGATCAGGATATTCCGGCTATCCGGTCGTGCCAAACGCCGCGCGGCCAAAAGGCTGTCGCCTGCGGTTTTCCACTTGGTCACCAACGCAAAATCAAGGATTGCCTCAAGTGCACCATCCTGACCGGAGAAGAGGTTCACCGCGCCGCCAATCGCAGGTTTGCCAGCGGCTTTGTTACCGGGAAAAATCGTGGCACATTTGACGGCCAGACCGAGGCCCGCAATCCACGCCGAACGGTTCAACAGCGT
>CAYZKE010000318.1:2007-4508 GCA_964478505.1 uncultured Loktanella sp. | reverse complement strand
CCCTGCGAAACCTGCGGCTCGGACCTGCGGTTCGATCCCACAGATCATCAACTCAAATGCGATCACTGCGGCAATGTGCAACCGATCGAGAGCGCGGGGCCTTGGGCGGGCGCGATTGTCGAGCTGGATTTCCAGCGTGCGGTGCAGCATCGGCTCGACGATGCCGATATCGAGGAAACCCGTGTCAATGAATGCCCCAACTGCGGCGCCCAGACCGAGTTTGACCCCGATATCCACGCAGCCGAGTGCCCGTTCTGCGCCACTCCTGTGGTCACTGACACCGGCACCCACAGACATATCAAACCACGTGGCCTGCTACCATTCGCGCTGGCCGAGGGGGCCGCGCGCGAGGCCCTGATTAAATGGCTCGGTAGCCTCTGGTTTGCGCCAAATGGCCTAACGGATTATGCCCGCAAGGGGCGCAAGATGAATGGCATCTATGTGCCCTACTGGACCTTCGATGCTGACACCAAAAGCCAATATACCGGCCAGCGCGGCACGCATTATTACGAAACCCGCACCGTGATGCGCGATGGCAAGCGCCGACAGGTGCGCGTACGCAAAACACGCTGGCGGCCTGCCTCGGGGCGCGTGGCGCGGTTCTTTGACGATGTTCTGGTGCTGGCCTCCAAATCCCTGCCAAAGAAATACACCGACGGGTTGGAACCTTGGGATCTTTCGGCCTTGGAACCCTATAACCCCGAATATCTGGCCGGTTTCCGCGCCGAAGGCTATCAGGTGGAACTGACAGACGGTTTTACCGAGGCCCGCGCCTATATGGACCGGATGATCCACCGCGATGTGAAATATGACATCGGGGGCGATGCCCAGCGTGTCACGAGCGTGAACACGGTCGTGAATGACGTGACATTCAAACATATCCTGCTGCCGGTCTGGCTGGCGGCCTACAAATACCGCGGGCAAACCTACCGGTTTGTCGTGAATGGCCGCACAGGGCGCGTACAGGGTGAGCGGCCCTATTCCGCATGGAAGATCGGCTTTGCTGTTGTCGTGGGACTTATCCTTGCGCTTATCGCAGGATTTGTTATCGCTAACAGTCAATAAAAGAGGGAGCCTCCGTGATGATCCTGTGCTGTGGAGAAGCGCTTATTGACATGTTGCCGCGCGAAACTGCAGAAGGCGAAAGCGCCTTTGCCCCCCACGCGGGCGGTTCGGTCTTCAACACGGCCATCGCGCTGGGGCGTCTGGATGCCCCAGTGCAGTTCTTTTCCGGGCTCTCATCCGACCTTTTTGGCGATGTCCTCCGGTCGGGACTTGCCGCCTCACAGGTTGATGCCAGCCCCGCTGCCATCTCGGAGCGCCCTACCACCCTTGCCTTTGTCAAACTGACTGATGGCCATGCCTCCTACGCCTTTTATGACGAAAACACCGCAGGCCGGATGTTGACCAATGACGATTTGCCCGATGTAACGGCAGATGCTTTGTTCTTTGGCGGGATCAGCCTTGTGGTCGAACCCTGCGGTGCGGCCTATGAGGCGCTGATGCTGCGCGAGGCACCAACGAAGCTGACGATGATCGACCCCAATATCCGGCCTTCGTTCATCACGGATGAGGCCGCCTATCGCGCACGTCTTTCGCGGATGATGGGGGTGGCAGACATCATCAAGACCTCGGATGAGGATCTGGCATGGATCATGGGGACGGCCGATGCAGACGGCTTTCTCGCACAGACCGGCGCGCAGGTCATCCTGCTGACACGTGGCGGCGAAGGCGTCAGCATCGTGAGCAGAAATGGCACGTTTGATGTGCCTGCCGAGAAAGCGATGGTGGTCGATACTGTGGGCGCTGGCGATACATTCAGCGCGGGCTTTATGGCACAGCTGCACAAAAGCGGCCACCTGACGAAAGCAGGGATCAAAACCGCCAGCGAAGATGATCTGCGCGCAGCCGCCGCTTTCGGGGCCAAAGTGGCCGCGATCACCGTCAGCCGCGCAGGCGCAAACCCACCCTGGACGTCCGAGCTGTGAGGGCTCTGATCCAGCGCGTCACCCATGCTGCGGTCCATGTGGATGGAGCCGAGATCGGGGCGATCGGACCAGGACTGCTTATCCTGATCTGTGCAATGGAAGGCGATGACGCCGCGAAATCACAAGCACTGGCTGCAAAAATCAGCAAGATGCGCATCTTCACCGACGATGCGGGCAAAATGAACAAATCCTTGCTGGATACAGGCGGGGCGGCATTGATCGTCAGCCAGTTTACGCTGGCGGCTGATACATCACGTGGCAACCGCCCAGGATTTTCCGCGGCGGCAAAACCCGATGTCGGGCGTGCGCTCTATGAGCAATTTATTGAGGACATGGCAGCACTGGGTATCACGACCGCGACAGGATCATTCGGGGCTGATATGGCTGTCAGCCTCACAAATGACGGGCCTGTGACAATCTGGCTGGACGTTTAGCCTAGCACTGCTTGCCGACAACCAGCACCCAATAAGGGCCGCGCGGACCTTGTGTGATGCCAACGCCGAATTCCTCAAT
>CAYZKE010000318.1:0-1907 GCA_964478505.1 uncultured Loktanella sp. | reverse complement strand
GCAGCCGCTGAAGTACCAACAAAAGAGAGTGCCATCACGGCCATAATGCGAGCAATGCGAGTCATAATTGCGATCCCGTCGATTGAATAAAACCACCGTAAGGATCACGGTCCAACGCGGCAACGCGAAGGCGACACTAAGGCACAGAAGCGGCGATTACGTGCCGACTCGGCGCAATTGGAAACTAATTGCGCTTATGGCAAAGATTGTCGCCGCAACGCAGATAATCATCGGACCAACCGACGTGTCAAAGATCACGGCAAGCCGCAATCCGGCAATGGCCGAGAGCACGCCGATTCCCATCGACAGAAATGCCATGCGTTCCGGTGTGCTGGCATAGTTGCGCGCAGCAGCTGCCGGAATGATCAGAAGTGCTGTGATCAGCAAAGCACCGACAACCTTGATCGCCACAGCCACAACCGCCGCCAGCAAGAGCGTCAGCACCAGCTGTTCACGACGCGGATTGATGCCTGCCGCATAGGCAAGGTCTGGGCTGAGCGTTGCCGTCAGCATCGCCGACCAATGCCACCAGAGTGCGGCGACAACCAGCGCCCCGCCGCCCCAGATCACCGCCAGATCGCCGCGTGTCACGCTCAGGACATCGCCGAAGAGATAGGCATCCAGATCAACCCTTTGGCCGGGGATCAGCGTGACAGCCACCAAACCTATGGCCAAAGCGGCATGCGCAAGGACGCCCAGCATCGTATCGACGGCGGCACCCTGACTGCTGAGCCCGTGGATCAAGACGGCCATCGCCAAGGCAACAACGCCCACCCCCAAGGTAATCGAGGTGCCGAAAAGCAGCGCCAGCGCCACGCCCAGAACGGCGGCATGGGCTGTGGCATCGCCGAAATAGGCCATACGCCGCCAGACAACAAAACAACCCAGCAGGCCAGCTGCAATCGCTGTCCCGATACCGGCAAGTGCCGCGCGCACCAGAAAATCATCCAGCATTTATTCCGCCGCCTCATGATGATGGTGGTGATCATGGTCGTGCCCGTGATCATGGTCGTGACGATAAAGCGCAAGCGCACCGCCCGTGCCTGTCCCGAACAACTCGCGATATGCGGGCGCGGCCGAAACCACTTCGGGTGCGCCTTCGCAGCAGATATGCCCGTTGAGACAAATCACCCTGTCGGATGCGCTCATCACGACGTGCAGTTCATGGCTGACCATCAGCACAGCACAACCGATATCGCGGCGCACCGCCTCGATCTGTCGATAGAACGCAGCCGACCCGGGCTGGTCGAGGCCCTGTGTCGCCTCATCCAGCATCAGGATATCGGGTTTTCCCAAGATCGCACGCGCGAGCATCACCCGCTGGAACTGTCCCCCCGATAACTGCGACATCTGCCGTGTACCAAGGCCCGCAACACCCGTCGTGCGCAACGCCTCTTTCGCAGCGTCAGGGTCTACCGGGTGCGGCAGGTTCAAAAACCGGTTCACAGTGATCGGCAGGGTCGGATCAATATGCAGCTTTTGTGGCACATAGCCGATGCGCAAACCCTCTTGGCGTGTCACAGTGCCTTTCTGCGGGTTCAGGGCGCCGATCAGAACACGCAGCAGCGTTGATTTACCCGATCCGTTTGGTCCGACAATGGTGACGATCTCGCCGGGTTCAAGCGCAAGGCTCACCCCTTGCAAAACCTTCTGGCCACCATGCGAGAATTCAATGTGGCGCGCATCAATCAGGCTCATGCCGCATCCTTTGTCTGGCAGCTAGGGCACAGCCCCTCGGCCTCAAAAACGGTCTGTTCAACCTGAAACCCACTCAAGGCTGCTGTCTGGTTCATGGCGGCGTTGGCCTGCGCCTCGGCAACCTTGCCGCAACTGCGGCAAATCATGAAAGCCGGATCATGGGCCGCCCCGGGGTGGGTACAGGCAATAAAGGCATTCAGCCGTTCGAC
>CAYZKE010000317.1:0-4512 GCA_964478505.1 uncultured Loktanella sp. | reverse complement strand
CTCGACGAGGTCATGCAGGATTTTCAGCCCGAGGCCGTAATCCATTTTGCAGGCCTCAAGGCAGTTGGCGAAAGTCAGGAGAAACCGCTGCTCTATTATGACGTCAACGTCTCTGGCACGCTGGCTTTGTTGCATGCGATGGACCGCGCAGATTGCAAACGCCTGATCTTTTCATCCTCAGCGACGGTCTATGGCGAACCCGTCTATCTTCCTTATGATGAGGCGCATCCGACAAATCCCACATCTGTCTATGGCAAGACCAAGCTGATGGCCGAGCAGATTTTGACGGATTGGGCTGCCGCCGGTCCCGCGCGCGCGGCCGTTTTGCTGCGTTATTTCAATCCGGTCGGTGCACATGCTTCGGCACAGATCGGCGAAGACCCCAAGGATATACCCAACAACCTGATGCCCTTTATCGCGCAGGTCGCGGTGGGTAAGCGCAAGGCGTTGCAAATTTTCGGGGATGATTACGACACCCCGGACGGCACAGGCCTGCGCGACTATATCCATGTGGTCGATCTTGCCCGCGCCCATGTCGCGGCCATTGCCTACGCCGAACAGGCAACAGGTGCGCGGCCATTCAATATCGGCACCGGCCAAAGCTACAGCGTGCGCGACATGGTTGCTGCATTCGAGCGAGCCTGCGGCGCGCCAATCAAGACCCAGCAGGTCGGCCGCCGTGAAGGCGATATTGCAGCAATGCAAGCCGATGCCACGCGCGCCAATGCGGAATTGGGATGGAAGGCGACGCATGATCTGGATGCAATGACTGCGAGCACTTGGGCGTGGCAATCTGCCAATCCGGACGGGTACGAAGGGTCGTAAATGAAATGTGCCCTGCGTAACAAACGCAAGGCACACTGAAGACGAACCGTTAAACCCTCACCACTGGACAAATTCCCCGCAGACAACCTAGCGCATAGGCAGTATTTCTTCTGTGCGTTTTGTCACACAAGCCACTCACAAGCGCTCTGAATATCGGGCTCCATACTTCTCAATCATGTGGGAGTTTTCCTCAAATCCCATACGTTATTGAGGAAATTAAGCGGTAAAGTTCACGCCTGCGCCCTAATTCCGCCGCAGCTAAACCGCCAAAAAAAATTACCTTCACAAAACATACAGATGACACGTGGTTCCGGGGGGTACCTTTCATGTCTCTACTAACCTTTTCCGGTCACGTCGCCGATCCCGGTGACGTGGGCCGCTCTCATATCACTGACCTGGTGGTCATGGAGATTGGCGGAACAGCCCAGCTTTATAGCACAACACGCTATGACGGCGTCCTACGGCAGTGGAGCATCGAAAGTGGCGCAATCGCCATTGAAGAAACCCAGCCCTATTTCGGCGGAGCCGTTCTTGGTGGTGCAGCCAGCATCAGCCTGATTGCAGGAGGTGCGAACGCAAGTGTCTTGGTCGGTGGCGGTGTGAACGGCGCGCTTCAGACTATCGGGATTGCCACGGATGGTGGCTTTGCAACCGCCACTCCGTTGGTCAGCCTACCGGCGACATACAACGGCTTTCAGCACGGCGTCACACTCGCGCTGCCGGATGGAACGCAAACTGTCTTTGGCGCTCTTGCGGGCCAGACCGGCCTTGCCCGCATCACCTTCGACGCCGATGGCACCCTGCGCGATCATAGTATCCACTATGACGTGGACGCGTCCTCGACTGCACGCATCGCGGCGGTCACGCTTGCGACGGTCGAGGGTCAGACCTTTGTTCTGACAACAAGCGAGGCCCAGAACGGCCTGACGGCGCGGGAGGTTGATTCGACAGGGGCCATCGTTGGCGAAACAACCATCGGTTCAGACGACGGTCTTTGGATCAGCGCGCCCACAGCCCTTGAAACCACCACTGTCGGGGATGCGACATTCGTTATACTCGCCGCAGCCGGATCAAGCAGCCTAAGCGTGGTAGAGCTTGGCGCTGATGGCAGCATGATCGTGCGTGACCATGTGCTTGACGGACGCGATACGCGCTTTGGCGGTGTTACGTCGCTTGAGGTTATCCATACTGAGGGCAAAACCTATGTCATTGCAGGCGGCGCCGATGACGGGGTTTCGGTTTTTCTGTTGCTCTCGGGCGGATTGCTGGTTCATCGTGCAACGATCGAAGACACCGTTGATTTCGGGCTTGATAACGTCAGCGCACTGGCAGCAAGGGATCGCGTCGGAGGAATCGACATCTTTGTGGCCAGCAGCAGCGAACCCGGCGTCACGCAACTGGCCTTTGATACCGGTGTCAGCGGCGTTGATCTGACCGCCACTCTGGCAGGAGGACCGCTGGCCGGCACCGACGGCAATGATATCCTGCAAGGACACGACGGTGACGATATCATTACGGGGGGCCAAGGCGATGACATTCTGCGCGATGGCGCAGGCGCCGACATCATGTCAGGCGGCAGCGGTGCGGATGTCTTTATTCTGAGCGCTGATGGCCGGACCGACACGATTACGGACTTCACTGTGGGCGAAGACAGCATTGATTTATCGCTCTGGCCCATGCTGCGTGACATCAGCCAGCTTTTCATCACGATACGTAGCGACGGCATGGCCATCAGCTATGGTGATGAAATGCTGATCGTGCAGAGCTCGAACGGGGGCCCCATTGATTACCGCTCCCTGACCACCGCCGATCTGATTGGGGCGACGCGCCTGCCTGTCGGGATCACGCCCGGCTACCCCGGACCGGCAACACCTTTGCCGGACTTGGGTACACTGCCGCCGGATCCCCCCGCCGATCAGAGCGGCGAGAATAGCATCCTGACCTCGCTTCAGATCGTCGGTACGGGTAATCTGGATCAACTGCGCGACACGATGAACGATGCAGCAGGTAGTGGCCCCCTTGGGCTCACGATTGAGGGAACCGACGCTGCCGAAACGTTTCTTGGCAGCAACCGGTTTGATGTCATCTTCGCGGGTGGTGGCGACGATACCGTCAACGGAGGGCAAGGCGATGACACAATCCTGGGCCGTGCCGGCGATGACATCCTCAATGGCGGTGACGGCGCAGATACGCTTTTTGGCGGTGCAGGCGACGACCGGCTCGACGGTGGCAACGGGCAGGACTGGCTGAAAGGCGGCGCTGGCGCCGATACCTTTATCTTCAACAGCGGTATCGACGTCATTGCTGATTTCGAACAGGGCATCGACCGGATTATCCTCGACCCGGACCTCTGGACCGGACTGACCTCGGCCGCCGACCTGCTCTTTGTCTATGGCACCTTTGAGGACGGGCGCGTGACGATTGATTTTGAGGGCGGCAATATCCTGCATGTCGACGGGATCACCGACCTCGCCTTGCTTGGTGACGACATCATTTTGTTCTGAATGCGGTCAATTTCCGCTGACGACTGATGCCAGATTATTTGTCAGACCAAAGAGCGTCAGTGCAGGGCCAAGCGCGCTTTCGGTGCCGTAGATCAGATCGTTCCCCTCAAGCATGAACTTTCCCGCCGAGAACAGCCCATCCGCAGAAGTCAGGTCGATCGTAAAGACAACACGCTCTTGCGGCGGCCCCGCGATACCGTCTTTCACGGCGCTTTGGGCGTATTCCCGGAGGATCAGAATGCCCTCTGGGTTTGCGCTGCCGGCATTGACGCCACCGATGAAGGCCAGCGCCTCAAGCGCTGAAAACTCGATTTCGGGGAAATCAAAGATCGACTGGGCACCAGTTGCGCCAAGAGCGATAAACTGCCGTTTGTCGTCTTCGACAAAAATACGGTCACCACCGCGCACGGCGATATTGGCACCAGGGTCGCTCAGTAGCCGCTCGAACGGAATACCATAGGTCCGGCTGCCACGGACCAGACGCACCTGCGGGGAGTTCAGATCAGGGCGTGGGCCACCCGCCTGCGAGAACAGATCGAGGATCTTGAAGTTGCGGTTCGGCAGGGGATAAAGACCAGGGGCTGAAACCCCGGCAGCAAGGTTTGCCGTATTCGTCTGACCCGGTTCAACAGTCAACTGGACCTGCGCTGATGGTACGGTGCGGATCAGCTCTTCTTCGATCCGCTCGCGGGCTGTCGTGGGGGCCATTCCGGCCACACGCAGGCTCCCGATGTAGGGCACAAAGATGCTACCGTCAGCGCTTACGATTTCAGGCTGCAACGGCGTCACACCAGCCGCACCGAAAATCGAGTTTTCTTCGGCATCCCAGATCGTCACCTGAACGGTGTCACCTGCTGCAATCATCATCGAAGCGGGCTGTTCTTGCGCAACAGGCCAAGGCAATGCCCCCTGGCCTGTGACCGGCCAGCCTTGCAGGACAGGCAGCGTGTCGCGGTTTACTTCATAGACGGCAAAGTCATATGCGGGCGCTTCGCCCTCAGCGGCAGTATTCGCCTTGGAGGCGGCAAGTACCTCCGATTGAAAACCTGCGCCGCGAGGCAAACCACAACTGGCAAGCGCGCAACATGCGAGGAGGGCGGCGAATTTTTGAACGATCAAACCTTAATCCTTTCGGGCAATCCGCGTATCCTACACCGCCAAAACTTTATGAACAGCGTCTAAG